>WBTZ01000097.1 GCA_009026175.1 Zoogloea sp.
GCCGGGGTCGGGGTCGTCGGTGGCCTGCTCGCCGGCGGGGCGATCGGCCTGGTGCTGATCGAGGTGGTGAATCGCCAGAGTTTCCACTGGAGCATGGACCTGCATGTGCCCTGGCTGTCCCTGCTGCTTTTCGGTGGCGGGCTGGTGGCCCTGGCCGCGGTGGCGGCCGTGCTGGCGGGCCGCCAGGCCATGGCCCACAGCGCCGTGCTGGCCGTGCGGGAGGACTGGTGATGGAGCGGCGCCGCTTTCTCCAGGCGCTGCCGGCGCTGGCCGCAGGCCCGGCCGTGGCCGTGGATTTTGCCCCGGTGCTGCCGGGCCGGGCCCTGGCCTTCCCTGCCGATCACGGGGCCCACCCGGCGTTCCGGACTGAGTGGTGGTATGCGACAGGCTGGCTGACGCCGCCAGACGGGAAACCGCTGGGTTTCCAGGTCACCTTCTTCCGTGTCCGGACGGGCATCGGCGAAGGGAATCCCAGCGCATTCGCGCCGCGTCAGTTGATCCTGGCCCACGCGGCAATCGCTGACCCGCGTCTTGGCCGCTTGCGCCACGACGAGCGCTCGGCCCGGGTCGGGGTCGGGCCGGCCGGCTTCGATACCACTACAACCCGGGTCTGGGTGGGGGACTGGCGATTCGAGCTGCGGGGTGACCGTTACCGGGCCGAGGTGAGGGCACAGGACTTCGCCTACCGGCTCGAGCTGGTGCCCGATGGTCCGCCCCTGCTGCAGGGGCAGGGCGGCTTCAGCCGCAAGGCGGCGGAACCGCGCCATGCCAGCTACTACTACAGCCGCCCCCAGCTGCGGGTGAGCGGCGAACTGAGCCTGGATGGCCGGCCCCAGCCCGTCTCCGGGCAGGCCTGGCTGGATCACGAGTGGTCCAGCGAGCTGTTGCCGGAAGGGGCCCAGGGCTGGGACTGGGTGGGGCTCAACCTGGATGATGGCAGCGGACTGATGGCTTTCCGCCTGCGCGATGCGGCGGGCAAGGCCCTGTGGTCGGCGGCGACCCTGCGCCCGGCGGGGCCATCTGGAAAGGCACCGCCGCTGATGCCGGAGGACATCGCCTTCACGCCGCTGCGGGTATGGCACTCACCCCGCTCCGGCATCGACTGGCCGGTGGAGTGGCGGTTGCAGCTCGGCGGCCGCACGCTGCAGTTGCGGCCCCTGATGGACGACCAGGAGCTGGACAGCCGCCGTTCTACCGGGGCGATCTACTGGGAAGGGGCGGTGCGGGTGCTGGAAGGTGGCCGCGAGGTGGGGCGGGGTTACCTGGAGCTGACCGGCTACGGCAAGCGGATCCGGGTGGGCTGACGCGCCTCAGAACATCAGCCGGCAGCCGCGGCCGACGATGCTGATGTCCACGTAGTGGGAGCCGGCGTGGCGGGCCGCCGAGTACTCCACCGGAAAGCCGCCCAGGTCGAACTTCTTCATGCCTTCCAGGGCCTGGGCCAGCTTGGTGCGGGTCGGCGCCGGGCCGGCGAGGCGCAGCCCCTCCAGCACCACCCGGGTGGTGGCATAGGCCTCCAGGTGGAAGATGGTCGGCGGCACGCCGGCCTCGGCGTACTTGCGGAAGTCGTCCTGGAAGCGCCTGACCAGCGGGATGGCCGAATTGTTGAGGTTCGGCATCACCTGGGCGATCACGATGCCGCGGGTGGCTTCCTCCCCGGCGATCTGGCACAGGCTCTCGGCATTGCCATAGGACGGGGTGGCCAGCTGGGCGGTGATGCCCTTGCTGCGGTAGGCCTTGACGAACTCACCCGCCAGTTGGGACGGACTGACCAGGTAGACGATGTCGGGTTGCGCTGCGCCCAGGGCCTGCACCGCACCGGCCAGCTGCTCGGCCTTGCTGCCCACGGGCAGGGCGGCCTTCGCCACGAGTTGCTCTGCCTTGCCCTTGAACAGGGCTTCAAGGGTCGCCAGCCCGGCGTGCCCGAAGGGTACGTCGGCATAGGCCACGGCGATGCGCTTGAGGCCGGTGCTGGTGGCATGCTCGGCCAGCTTGCGGTACTGCTCCTGGTCGCTGGCCCGGACATGGAAGACGTAGGGGTTGAGCGGCTCGCGCAGGGGCTGGGCGCCCGGCACGACGCCGATCACTGGAAACGCCCGGGTTTCCGGCAGACGTTCCTTGAGGATCCGGCTGAAGGTCAGGGAGCCCACGGGCATCAGTGCGGCGATCGCTTCGGAGCTGGCCGCCTCGTTGAAGCGGGCCAGGGCTTTCTCCGGCTTGTATTCGTCGTCGAGGTCCTGCAGGACCAGCTGCCGGCCATGGATGCCGCCGGCCGCGTTGGCGGCCTTCAGGGCCACCCGGATGCCCAGGTTGTACTCCACCGCCTCCTTGGAGACAGGGCCGGTCAGCGGCGCCACGTGGGCGAGGGTGAGTTCTCCGGCGGCCATGACGGCGCCGGGCAGCAGGGTTGCGACCAGGGCAGCGAGGCCGAGGTGGTGCAGGCGGTGAAAGGGCATGAACTGTCTCCTCGGGATGCCGACGACATCAGGGTGGCGTGGAGAGGTCCATGCCTGGCGGACCTCCGTGAAATCCCGGCTATTTTTTTGAAAGTTCCCAATCATACTTGTGACCGTGCCATTTGCGTAGGCAGCACTTGTGTCTTGAAGTCTTGGTTTCGTCCCCCATCTAGGCCTCAGACCAGAATCCGGAGGCCTCATGCGCTACGACAAATTCACCACCAAGTTCCAGCAAGCCCTCGCCGAGGCCCAGAGCCTCGCCGTCGGCAATGACCAGCAATTCATCGAACCCCAGCACCTGCTGCTGGCCCTGCTCGGCCAGGACGACGGCAGCACCGCGTCGCTGCTGCAGCGGGCCGGCGTCAATGTGGGGGGGCTCAAGGCGGCCCTCCTCAAGGCCCTCGAGCGCCTGCCCAAGGTGCAGGGCCATGGCGGCGATGTGTCGGTCGGGCGTGACCTGGGCAACCTGCTCAACCTCACCGACAAGGCAGCCCAGCAGCGCGGCGACGAGTTTATCGCCAGCGAGATGTTCCTGCTCGCCCTGGCCGACGACAAAGGCGAGAGCGGCCGCCTGCTCAAGGAGAACGGCCTCACCAGGAAGGCCCTGGAGCAGGCCATCGACGCCGTGCGCGGCGGCCAGAACGTGGGCAGCGCCGACGCCGAGAGCCAGCGCGAGGCGCTCAAGAAGTTCTGCGTCGATCTCACCGAGCGGGCCCGCCAGGGCAAGCTCGACCCGGTGATCGGCCGGGATGACGAGATCCGCCGCGCCATCCAGATCCTGCAGCGGCGCACCAAGAACAACCCGGTGCTGATCGGCGAGCCCGGCGTGGGCAAGACCGCCATCGTCGAAGGCCTGGCCCAGCGCATCATCAATGAAGAGGTGCCGGAGACCCTCAAGGGCAAGCGCGTGCTGGTGCTCGACATGGCGGGCTTGCTGGCCGGCGCCAAGTACCGGGGCGAGTTCGAGGAGCGCCTGAAGGCGGTCCTCAATGACATCGCCAAGGACGAGGGCCGGATCATCCTGTTCATCGACGAGATCCACACCATGGTCGGCGCCGGCAAGGCCGAGGGCGCCATCGACGCCGGCAACATGCTCAAGCCGGCCCTGGCCCGCGGCGAGCTGCACTGCATCGGCGCCACCACCCTGGACGAGTACCGCAAGTACATCGAGAAGGACGCCGCCCTGGAGCGCCGTTTCCAGAAGGTGCTGGTGGACGAGCCGACCGTCGAGTCGACCATCGCCATCCTGCGCGGCCTGAAGGAAAAGTACGAGCTGCACCACGGCGTGGAGATCACCGACCCGGCCATCGTTGCCGCGGCCGAGCTGTCCCACCGCTACATCACCGACCGCTTCCTGCCGGACAAGGCCATCGACCTGATCGACGAGGCCGCGGCCCGCATCAAGATGGAGATCGACTCCAAGCCGGAGGTGATGGACAAGCTCGAGCGGCGCAGGATCCAGCTGGAGATCGAACAGCTGGCGGTCAAGAAGGAGAAGGACGAAGCCTCCCAGAAGCGCCTCGGCCTGATCGAGGAAGAGATCGCCCGGATCAAGAAGGAGTACTCCGACCTGGAGGAAATCTGGAAGTCCGAGAAGGCCGCAGTGCAGGGCTCTGCCCACATCAAGGAAGAGATCGACCGGATCCGCGCCGATATCGCCAAGCTCCAGCGCGAAGGCAAGCTCGAGAAGGTGGCCGAGCTGCAGTATGGCCAGCTGCCCCAGCTCGAGGCCCAGCTGAAGAAGGCCGAGGCCAGCGGCGACGCCAAGCCGGCCAACAAGCTGCTGCGCACCGAGGTCGGCGCCGAGGAGATCGCCGAGGTGGTGTCCCGCGCCACCGGCATCCCCGTCTCCAAGATGATGCAGGGCGAGCGCGAGAAGCTGCTCAAGATGGAAGAGCGCATGCACAAGCGGGTGGTCGGGCAGGACGAGGCCGTGCGCCTGGTCTCCGACGCCATCCGCCGGTCCCGCGCCGGCCTGTCGGACGAGAACAAGCCCTACGGTTCCTTCCTGTTCCTGGGCCCCACGGGGGTGGGCAAGACCGAGCTGTGCAAGACCCTGGCCGAGTTCCTGTTCGACTCCGAGGAGCACCTGATCCGCATCGACATGAGCGAGTTCATGGAGAAGCACTCGGTGGCCCGCCTGATCGGCGCGCCGCCGGGCTACGTGGGCTACGAGGAGGGCGGCTACCTGACCGAGCAGGTGCGGCGCAAGCCCTATTCGGTGATCCTCTTCGACGAGGTGGAGAAGGCTCACCCGGATGTCTTCAACGTGCTCCTGCAGGTGCTCGACGATGGCCGCATGACCGACGGCCAGGGTCGTACGGTGGACTTCAAGAACACCGTCATCGTGATGACCAGCAACCTGGGCAGCCAGATGATCCAGCAGATGTCCGGCGATGATTACCAGATCATCAAGCTGGCGGTGATGGGTGAGGTGAAGACCTACTTCCGGCCGGAGTTCATCAACCGGATCGACGAGGTGGTGGTCTTCCACGCCCTGGACGAGAAGAACATCGCGTCCATCGCCCGCATCCAGCTGGGTTACCTGGAAAAGCGCCTGGGGCGCCTGGAGATGCAGCTCGACGTCACCGACGCCGCGCTGGCCGATCTGGCCAAGGCCGGCTTCGACCCGGTGTTCGGCGCCCGGCCCCTCAAGCGGGCGATCCAGGAGCACCTGGAGAACCCGCTGGCCAAGCGCATCCTGGAAGGCCAGTTCGGCGCCAAGGACACGATCCGCGTCGATTGCGACAACGGCCGGATCAGTTTCGCCAAGGTCTGAACCTGACCGTTGCCCGTTTGACCGAGCCCGCCGCAAGGCGGGCTTTTTCATGGCCGCTCAGCTTGCCGAGCGCTTGTCGCTGCGGTACTGGAGCTGCCCCCGGCGCAGCTTGAGCAGCCGCGCGGCGGCGGACAGGTTGCCGCCGCTGCGCGCCAGGGCGGCGTCGATGAGCAGGGATTCGACTTCACCGAGGGAGAGCCCGGCATCCAGGATGCCGTCGATGAGGCGTGACGGCGCCGCCGCGGGAGAGGCCCCGGCGGCTGGCGCCGGGCCGTGCGTCGCGGCCGGTGGGGCGGCCTGGGCGACGGTGTTGGGCACCTGTTCTCCACCCGAGAACAGGTGCTCGACATCGATGCTGCCGTGGTCTTCGGCGAGGATGACGGCGCGCTCGATGATGTTCTCGAGCTCCCGGATGTTGCCCGGCCAGTCGTAGGCCCGCAGCTTCTCGCTGGCGTTCTGGGTGAGGCCGGCGATGTGCTTGGCGAAGCGCGCGGCATAGCGCTTGACGAAGGCATCGACCAGCAGCGGAATGTCCTCGCGGCGTTCCCGCAGGGGCGGGATCTTGACCGGGAAGACGTTGAGCCGGAAGAACAAGTCTTCCCGGAAGCGTCCGGCCTCGACCTCGCTGCGCAGGTCCCGGTTGGTGGCGGCGATGATGCGGACGTCCACCTGGCGCAGCTGGGTGTCGCCGACCCGCTCCAGTTCTCCCTCCTGCAGGACCCGCAGCAGCTTGCCCTGGGCGTGCAGGGGCAGGCTGCTGATCTCGTCCAGAAACAGGGTGCCGCCGCTGGCGCGCTCGAAGCGCCCTGGCCGCGACACCGTGGCCCCGGTGAAGGCCCCTTTCTCGACGCCGAACAGCTCCGCCTCGACCAGCTCGTGTGGGATGGCCGCGCAGTTGATCGACACAAAGGGCTTGCCGGTGCGCGGGCCGATGGCATGCAGGGCCTTCGAGAAGCGCTCCTTGCCGACGCCGCTTTCCCCGGTGAGCAGCACCGTGGCGTCGGTGGGGGCGACCCGCTTGATCAGGTAGGCCACGGTGTTGAAGCTGCTGGAGGCGCCGATCAGGTCGGGCAGGGACCGGTTGACCTCTGCGTCGCCGGGCCCCGGCGCGCTGCGGGCCTCCCGCCGCTTGGGAACGCTGACGAAGTCCTCGACCTGCAGGAAGCGCAGGTGGGCCTCCGCGTCATCGCATTCCTCAAGGGGCTGGCCGATGACCCGGCAGCGGGCGTGCCCCATCGCCACGCATTCGATTTCCCGCCACAGGATGGGCCGACCCATCAGGGCTGTGGTGAAGCCGGTGGCGTAGCCGGTCATCATCCAGCAGGCGGGCGAGCCGCTGATGCCGGACTGCTTCAGGTGGACCTCCGCCTCCCAGGACGACTCCCAGTAGTAGTCGCTCCAGAAATCCCCGGTTTCCAGGTTGAACTGGACGTGATCGACGGCCTGGTTGCGCACGAAGCCTTCCATTTCGCGCAGGCGCGGACCATAGGCCAGGATGCGCTCCAGCTCGCCCTGCTCCGAGGCGTGCAGGTGGCGGGCGTCCTCCATGCCCTGCTGGTAGCCCAGGCGGGTGAACAGCTCGCGGGTCCGCTCGAGGCCGAGGCGCTCGATCAACTCCTGCCGCAGCGCCGCCAGGGTGAAGCCGTGCATCAGCAGCATGCGCTGGTCGAACAGCAGGATCTGGCCGCTGTCCGGCGCAAAGCGCACGTACCTGGAGATCGCATTGTCATCGACCTCCCTGGGGATGGAGGTCAGGCGCCGGGGGCGGGGGTCGCTCATGGTGTCTCGAGGTTCAGGTTTTATTGAAATGAATGAAATTGCTGATTTCAGCAATTCCTGATTCATGGAAAGAATAACGCGTTGAAAGGCCGCTCGCGCGGAAAAAGCAGTTTTATTTATAAATCAATAGATTGTAATTATTCGTCGAGCTGGCACAGCTGTTGCGATATGGGGAACAGGAGAGCCCGAAGCGGCCCGTCGCTGAAACCCCCAAGGAGACACCCTGTGCAGTCCAGCCCCTCGTCCATGTTTGCCGTCCGCGTCCACCAGAAGATTGAGCTGGCCGTGGATATCGTCAGCCTGATCCTGGTTCCGGAGGACGGCCGGATCCTGCCCCCCCATGCGGCGGGCGCCCATATCGACCTTCAGCTGCCGAACGGCATGCTGCGGCAATACTCCCTGTGCCGCGCCTATCGCGGCGGCCGGGACCTCGAGATCGCCATCCTGCGTGATCCGCACGGGCGCGGCGGCTCGGTGAGTGTCCATCGGGACATTCAGGCCGGCAGCACTCTGCAGGTCGGCATGCCGCGCAACCTGTTCCCGCTGGTACCGGCGGCCCGCTCCGTGCTGCTGGCGGGGGGCATCGGCATCACCCCGATCCTGGCCATGGCCGAGGAGCTCCACGGGCAGGGGCGGGAGTTCGAACTGCACTACTGCAGCCGCTCTGCCGACCGGGCGGCGTATCGGGACGAGCTGGGCCGGGCTGCCTTTGCCGAACGGGTCCGCCTGCATTTCGACGACGCGCCCGCCGCATCGCGTTTCGATGCGGCCCGGGCGCTGGGGGCGCCGGCCGCCGACCGGCATCTCTACGTGTGCGGGCCGGAAGGCTTCATCCGCCATGTGCGCCAGGTGGCTGGCGAACTGGGCTGGGACCCGGCCTGCATCCACTTCGAACACTTTTCCGGCACCGCAGCCCCGGCCCCGGACGATGGCGCCTTCGAGCTCCGCCTGGCCCGGCGCGGCCTCAGCGTGACCGTCCCGGCGGGCGTGTCGGCGGCCCAGGCCCTGCTCGACCACGGCATCGAGATTGCGTTGTCCTGCGAGCAGGGCATCTGCGGGGCCTGTGTGCTGCCGGTGCTGGAGGGCATCCCCGAGCACCGCGACGTCTTTCTCAGCGCCGCCGAAAAGGCCGCCAACCGCTGCTTCACGCCCTGCTGCTCGCGGGCCGCCACCCCCCGCCTGCTCATCGACTTGTAATTGCGACGGCCCGCGCCGCCGCATTTCCCCGCCGGGCATTCCGCCCGGCACCCACACCCAGGAGAAAAACAATGGAGACATCCAGGAGCGTCAGCTTTCTGAAAAACGCCTGGTACGTAGCAGCCTTGTCCACCGAGGTGGGGCCTGACGGCGTGTTCGCACGCCGCTTGCTCAATACGCCGGTGCTCATCTACCGCAAGCAGGACGGCACGCCGGTGGCGATGCTCGACCGCTGCCCCCACCGCTTCGTGCCCCTCAGCATGGGGATGCGCCAGGGCGATGACATCGTCTGCAAGTACCACGGCCTCAAGTTCGACTGCAGCGGTGCCTGCAACCGCAACCCCCACGGCAATGGGCACATCCCGCGCGCGGCGCGGGTGCGTACCTATCCGCTGCTGGAGCGCTTCGGCTTCCTGTGGATCTGGATGGGCGAGCAGTCCGCCGATGAATCCCGGCTGCCCGACGTGAGCCCGCTGACCGATGGCCATCCCAATAGCGTCGGCTTCACCTACATGCACCGCAAGACCTACTACGAGCTGATCACCGACAACGTGATGGACCTCAGCCACGTCGACCACCTGCACGGCGAGATCATCTCGACCCGCGGCCAGCTCACGCCCCAGGTGCCCCAGGTGAAGGAGACCGACAACACCGTGGCGACGCGCTGGGAGTGGAAGCAGACCCCGCCGATCTTCATCCTCAACCAGTTCCTGCCCGAACCCCAGGCCGAAGCCCGCCACTTCGTCGAGGTGAAGTTCATGGCTCCGACCACGGTCCAGCTGCAGATCGGCGCGACCCAGGGGGACGGCCCGCTCGACCTGGAGAACTGCGTCGGCCAGTACGACCTGCACACCACCACGCCGGAGAGCGACGGCACCACCCACTACTTCTTCGCTACCCGGCGCAATCACATCGAGGATGACGCCGACTACAACGCGGCCAAGATCAAGGGTATGCACGACGCCTTCGTCGATGAGGACGGCCCCTTCGTGGACGCCCAGTACGTGGCGATCGGCAACACCGACCTGCTGAGCCTCAACCCCGTCCTGCTGAGCAGCGACGTGGGAGCGGTGCGGGCCCGGAGGCTCCTGCGCAGCGTGATCGCCGACGAGGGCAAGGCCGCGCAGCCCGAAGCCGGTGGCACCCAGGCCCACGCGGCCATCCACGCCTGAGCCGGGGGATGCCGATCATGCACAAGCACGCTCTCAAACATGCCGCCGTGCGGGCCTGCGCCGGGATGGCCCTGGCGGCCCCGGCCTTCGCCTTCAACGTCGATACCGGCTCGTCCGACCTTGCCGTGTCCTGGGACAACACCTTCAAGTACAGCGCCGGCTGGCGGGTGCGCGGGGTGAATCCGGATGTGGCGCCGGCCGGCACGGCCGGTTTCACCCCGCAGATCAACACCAACGATGGGGACCGCAACTTCAGCCGTGGCCTCATCTCGAACCGGCTCGACATCCTGTCCGAGCTGGGTGTCCGCTACAAGCGCGACAGCGGCTTCCGGATCAGTGCCGCGGCCTGGTACGACGACGTCTATCAGCACGACAACGACCGCAGCGCCTCCGATGCCCCGGGCCTCAACCAGAGCGGCCCCTACGACAGTTTCAACCGCCACACCCGCATCGCCCATGGCCGCAACGCCGAGCTGCTGGATGCGTTTGCCTACACCCGGCAATCCCTCGGCGACATGAACCTCAACCTGAAGGCGGGGCGCTTCACCCAGCTCTACGGCGAGAGCCTGTTCTTCGGCAACAACGGCATCGCCGGCGCCCAGACCCCGCTGGACCTGGCCCGGGCCCTGTCGGTGCCCAACTCGCAGTTCAAGGAGGTGGCGCGGCCGGTGGGTCAGGTGTCGGCCCAGCTCCAGCTCACGCCCGACGTGATCGTCGGGGCCTACTACCAGGGCGAGTGGCGCAAGTCCCGCCTGCCGGCGGCCGGCAGCTATTTCAGCTTTGCCGACTTTGTCGATGACGGCGGCGAGATCCTGTACACCCCCTACGGCCCGGCCCTGCGCGGGCGGGACATCGAGCCCGGCAACGCGGGGCAGGGCGGGGCGCAGGTCCGCTTCCGCAGCGGCGACACCGAGTACGGCCTGTATGCCGCCACCTTCCACGAGAAGCTGCCTCAGTTCTACGCCCGCTTCAATGCCGGCCCGGCCGGGGTGGTGCCGGTGGATTACGTGATGGTCTACGGCCGCAACATCCGTACCGTGGGCGGCAGCTTCAGCACCCTGGTGGGCGACGCCAACGTGGCCGGTGAGGTCTCCTACCGGACCAACATGCCGCTGGTGGCGGCGGGCAGCTTCGTCTTCCCGATCAACGACCCGGCGGCGGACGGGGGCAGCAACGCCCGCTTCCCGAAGGGCGACACCCTGCACATGAACCTGTCGGCGATCAGCGTGCTGGGGGCCAACGCCCTGTGGGACGGCGCGTCCTTCGTGGGCGAGTTTGCCTTCAACCGCCGCCTGCGGGTCACCGACAACCCGGCGGCGCTGGACCCCAACGCCACCCGGGACGCCGGGGCGGTCCAGTTCGTGTTCACTCCGGAGTACTTCCAGGTGCTGCCGGAAACCGATCTGCAGATCCCGATCGGTGTGAGCTACGGCCTGTTTGGCCGCTCGTCGGTGAATGGCGTGCTGTTCCCCGCGGAGAACGGCGGCAGCCTGAGCCTCGGGGCCAAGGCGGTGTACCAGAAGGCCTGGCATGTCAGCCTCAACTACACCCACTACGTCGGCACGGCCGGATCGGTCGCCACGCCGGCCGGCCTCAACTCCTACCAGAACTTCCACGGTGACCGCGACTTCGTGTCGCTGTCGGTGCAGCGCGCCTTCTGATCGCCCATCAGCCCCAAGAGGAATCCCAACATGAAGAGCACAACAATAGCCTGCATGGCCGCCCTGGCCAGCCTGATCGCACACGTGCAGCCGGTGTCCGCTGCGGTGTCGGCGGAAGAGGCGGCCCGTCTGAAGACCACCCTGACCCCCCTCGGCGGCGACAAGGCCGGCAACAAGGACGGCAGCATCCCGGCATGGACCGGCGGCCAGACCGCCAAGCTGAATGGCCCGCGCGTCGGCGACATCCCGGTGAGCCTGTTCCCGGGCGAGAAGCCGCTGCTGCAGATATCCGCCGCGGGCATCGCCCCGCATGCCGACAAGCTGTCCGAGGGCACGGTGGCCTTGCTGAAGAAGTATCCCGACAGCTTCCGGGTCAATGTCTTCCCCACCCATCGCAGCGCGGTGGCACCCCAGTACGTGTATGACAACACCTTCCGGAACGCCACCAACTGCAGGACGGAGGAGGGCGGCCTGTCGGTGGACGGCTGCTTCGGCGGGATCCCGTTCCCGATCCCGAAGAGCGGCATCGAGGTGATCTGGAACTACATCCTGCGCATCGAGCCGGAATCGGTCGAGTTCGGGTCGAAGAACATCGTCGGCACCTCCAACGGGGCGCACACGGTGGCCACCCGGACCGACAGCTTCTTCCAGCACCCCTACTACTACAAGGAGGGGAGCGCCAAGGGCTGGTCCGGCGAGTACTTCATCCAGCGCTTCAACACCACCGCGCCGCCGTTCAAGGCGGGGGAGTCGCTGGTCTTGCGCGACAGCATCAACGCCAAGGCGCCGCGCCAGGCCTGGCAGTACCTGCTGGGGCAGCGGAGGGTCCGGCGGGCGCCGACGGTGGCCTACGACACGCCCGACTTCGTGTCGTCCGGGGCCAACTACTTCGACGAGGTGATGGGCTACATGGGCCACCCCGACCGCTTCGACTGGAAGCTGGTGGGCAAGCGCGAAATGTACATCCCCTACAACAACAACGAGCTGGTCACCGCCAAGGAATCCGAGGCCTTCGACAAGTTCCACCTCAACTCCTCCCGGCTGCGCTGGGAGCTGCACCGGGTGTGGGAGGTCGAGGCGACGGTGGTGTCCGGCAAGCGGCACGCGGTGCCCAAGCGCAAGTACTACTTCGACGAGGACACCTGGCTGCTGGTGCTGGTGGATGGCTATGACGCCGAGGGCAAGCTGTGGCGCACCTCGATCGTGCCGACCTTCTTCGTGCCGGCGGTACCGGCGGTGCTGGCCAAGCCGGTGACCATCCACAACCTGCAGGCCGGCACCATGAGCACCGTCCAGGGCCTGTTCCAGGACGAGCTGTACCGGGTGGTGCCGCGCAAGAACGAGTCCTTCTTCACCGGCGAGGCGGCCGCGGCGGACGCCGACCGCTGACCTGTCCCCGAGGGCCGGCGCCTCGCGTCGCCGGCCTTCTCCAGCCCGGCCGGCGCAAGCAACTTCCTCCCCGTCGGTCGGTGTTCGTCCCCATCGCATGTGTCTGTGCGATGGGGTTTTTTTCATCCTGGGGGCGGGGGAGCGCTCTTCATTTCACGAGCGCCCTGGCCAGGTGCAGCGTGGCCGTCTCGATCTCGTGTTCCGTCAGGGAGGCGTAACCCAGCAGCCAGCCGGACTCCTTGTGCTCCCCCTGGTAGAGCCGGCTCAATCCCGGCAGCTGCACGGCAGCGCCGGCGGCCTGCCGGATGGTCTTCGCTTCGGACCAGCCCGGCTTCAGGATGCACGCGATCTGCATGCCGCCCCTCGGCCGCAGGGGGGTGACGATTTCTCCAAGGTATCTGTCGATGGCGGCGAGCATCGCCTCCCGGCGGGCGGCGTACAGCTTGCGCATGGCCCGGACATGGGCGTTGTAGTGCCCGTCGCCCATGAAGCGCGCCAGGGTCAATTGGAGGATCTGGGGGGTGTGTCCGTCGAGGATGCTCCGCGCCCGGGTGAAAGCATGGACGAGCCCATGGGGCAGCGCCATGTAGCCCATGCGCAGACCCGGGTAGAGGGTCTTGCCGAAGGTGCCGATGTAGAGCGTCCTCTGGTGCTTGTCGAGGCCCTGCACGCAGGCCGTCGGCAGCCCGTCGTAATGAAATTCGCTGTCGTAATCGTCCTCGAGGATCCATTTGCCGTTCCGGGCCGCCCAGTTGATCAGGTCGAGCCGGCGCGCCAGTGGCAGGGTGGCGCCCGTGGGGTACTGGTGGGAGGGCGTCACGTAGACGCAGCTGGCTCCGCTGCGGTCAGCCCACAGCAGGTCCGTCAGGATTCCGCTGGAATCGACGCCGATGGGGACGACCCTGGCCTCGGCGGATTCAAAGGCCTTCTTGGCCCCGAAGTAGCCGGGGTTCTCCATCAGGATCGGCTTGCCGGCATCCACCAGCAGCTGGGCACACAGGAACAGGGCCTGCCGGGTGCTGCTGAGCACCAGGATCTGCTCGGGGGAGACCTTGGCGCCCCGTTCGAGATTCAGGTAGGTGGCAATCTCCCTGCGCAAGGGCTCGGCGCCCTGCGCATCGCCATGCAGCAGCACCTGGCCGCGGTAGTCCTTGAGGACCTGGCGCTGCAGGCGCTCCCAGACACCGGTGGGAAATGTGCGGGTTTCAGGCAGGCCGGTGGCAAAGGCCTTGATGACGGTCTGGTCCGAGACCCCGCCACTGTCGAGAATGGCCCGGCCGCGCCGGCTCAGGCCTGCTCCGGGTTGTGCCTCACTGCGCCCGGGAGCCCGCAGCCTCTGGCGCCGGTGGGCGGCTCCGCGCAGTTCGCTGCCGATGGTCTCCGGCACATAGCTGCCGGAGCCCTTCCGCCGGAGGACGAAGCCATCGCGCTGAAGCTGCACGTAGGCATTCTCGACGGTGTCACGGGCCACCCCCAGTGACCCGGCCAGCACGCGGGTGGCGGGGAGCTTCACGCCGGGCCCCAGCGCCCCCTCGAGGATCAGGGCGCGCAGGGCGCGCTGGATGCGCTGGTGCAGGTCCAGGCCTTGGAGGTCGGCGTCGTTCAGGCGCATCTTCAGGGTGTCGAGTTCGAGTGCGCTCTTCATGTGGTCTGTTCATCCCGGGTCATGGCGTGGATGGTAAGTGGTCTGCCCAATTTTCGTAAAGTGCCATGTCATGGCAGTCCAGTGTGGCGGTATAAAAGTGTCTTCGACATCCGTGCATCGCACTTCACAGGGAAGCCTCAAGCCATGTCCTCTTCAAGCGCTCCACCCTCCGTCCAGCTTCGCGACCTGGCCCACCCGATCGTGGCGGGCCTCATCTCGGTGATCGTCAATTACGGCGGCACCTTCATCCTGGTCTTCCAGGCGGCCAGGGTGGCCGGCCTCGACCCGCAGTTGACGGCGTCATGGGTCTGGTCGGTTTCGATCGGCGTCGGGATAACCGGGCTGATGCTCAGCTGGATGGCCCGCGAGCCGATCATCACGGCCTGGTCCACGCCCGCTGCGGCCTTCCTGGTCACGGCGCTGGCCACCACGCCCTATGCCGAAGCTGTGGGCGCCTACATGATCTCGGCGGCGGCCTTCGTGGTGCTGGGCCTGTCCGGTTGTTTCGAGAGGCTGATCCGCCTGATCCCGCCCGGTGTGGCGGCCGGGCTGCTGGCGGGCATCCTGCTGCAGTTCGGCATCGGCGCCTTCGGCGGGGTGAGCGTCGACCCGCTGCTGGCGGGCCTGCTGGTCGTGGCCTACGTCGTGCTCAAGCGCGTCAGCGCACGCTACGCCGTGGTGGGCATCCTGGTGCTCGGGCTGGCCTTCCTGCTGCTGCAGGGGCGCGTCGATCTGTCGGGCCTGCAGTGGCAGCTCGCCGCGCCGGTCTTCACGATGCCGGCGTTTTCCCTCAACGCCCTGCTCAGCGTGGCCTTGCCGCTGTTCCTGATTACTCTGACCGGGCAATACATGCCCGGCATGCTGGTGCTGCGCAATGACGGCTTCAGGACCAGCGCCAATCCGATCCTGACCATCACCGGGCTGGGCTCTTTGTTGATGGCGCCCTTCGGCTCCCACGCCTTCAACATCGCCGCGATCACGGCAGCCATCTGTACCGGCAGGGAGGCACACGAAGAGGCCTCGAAGCGCTGGGTGGCAGGTATCGCCGCAGGCATCTCCTACATCCTCGTGGGCGTCTTCGGGGTGACCCTGGCGGCGGTCTTCATGGCCTTTCCGGCGACCTTTATCACCACGCTGGCCGGCCTCGCCCTGCTGGGCACGATCGGCGGCAGTCTCGCCAGCGCGATGGCTGATCCGAAGTCCCGCGAAGCCGCGCTGATCACCTTCCTTGCCGCCGCGGCCAACATCAAGCTGCTGGGCATCGGCGGGGCCTTCTGGGGGCTGCTGATCGGTCTCGTGGCTTACGCCGTGCTCAACGGCAGTTTGCCGCACCGCCAGCCGGCGCGCGTCAGTCCCGCCTCCGGGCCGGCAATCAGCAAAGGGGTGGCTAGCTGATTGGCCTGACCTGCCGCCAGCGGGCTATTGCGGGGCGTCATCGCCGATCGCTGCTTCGGAATGAAAGCGAATCCAGAATGACTCCCTGCACCTGCTGTCGAACATCCTTCTCGAGGGTTGAACGTTCACGCTGATTGAACTGCCCGGCAAGACCTCATAGGTGATCCAGCATTCCGTGCAAGCGGCCTCCGAGGCAATGCTGTCTTCCTCCAGGGTGCGCCTGACGATGACGCCATTATTGAAGTGATAGGTCGTCACTTCCTGCCGGACTTCAAAATCCGGCTCCGCCCAGGTGCTGCATTCAAGGGCCTGGCAGACGATCCGGACAGCGCTGTCCTTGCCGTGAATGGCGCGGATGTATGACATCAAGTCCGTTGGAGGGCAGTTCATTCGGTGTGTTGAAAGGTGAGCAAGGGGCGGGTCTCCGTTGGGGGGGGCGGCTGGTGCGATGGCACTGGCCGCCGGCATTTTTTCATTTTGCGAGCGCTGCGGGGGCCGAAGGAGTCATAAAAAATAATTGGTGCGATGACCCAAGATCTCCGTGCCGGGGTCGTTACAGTGGACTGAACCGATGCCGGCGCCCGTCGCTGCGCATCTCCCCTGCAAGGTCGAGGCCCCGGGATGGATGTCACCGCAACGTCGAAGCCCGCCAGTGTGCGGAGCCTCGCTCTGGCCGTCGTGTTCTTCAACGCGCTGGTCTTCCTGCTGGCGGGGGAGGCCTTGTATTACAGCCGGCGCCAGTACGAACACCAGGCGACCCAGGTGGTCCAGAATCTGGCGCAGTCCCTCGAGGCCAATGTTAGCGGGATTTTCGACAAGGTGGATCTGGCCGTCCATACGGTGGCCCGCGAGGCGGAGCGGCAGCATGCCGCCGGGCCCATTCGCAAGGAAGGCGTCGACGCCTATATCGAGGATGTGCGCCGCATGGTGCCCGAGGTCACCGCCCTGCGCGTCTCCGATGCGGACGGGCAGGTGCTGTACGGGACGGATACGGCCGGGAACGAGACGATCCGGATTGCCGACCGGGACTATTTCCGGGACCTGGTGGATGCTCCGGCGGATGCGACGGTGCTGTCCAGGCCGGTGCTGGGGCGGATCAGCGGCAAGTGGGTGATCATCCTGGCCCGCCGCGTCAATGGGCCGGATGGCCGCTTTGCCGGGGTGGCGCTGGGCATCCTGTCCCTCGAGTATTTCTCGCGCCTGTTTGCCTCCCTCGATGTGGGGGAGCATGGGGTGATCTCCATGCGCGATGCAGACATGGCCCTGGTCGTGCGGATCCCCGAGCACGAGGGCATCGGCCGTTCGGTGGGCAACCGGGTGGTGTCCAGGCAGACCCGGGACAATGTCCAGGCCCAGCCCCGGGCCGGCACCTACGAGACCGTGGTGACCCTGGACAGCATCCGCCGCCGCATGGCGTATCGCAAGGTTTCCGGGCATCCGCTGTATCTCTTCGTCGGCCAGGCCGCCACCGACTACCTGGAGCCGTGGCGCAAGGAGGCCGTGGTCATCGTCTCGCTGGCCCTGATGTTCACCCTGTTGACCCTCTTCTCGGCGGTGATGGTGTGGCGCCGCCGGCAGGCCGAGTTTGCCGTCCGCGAAGCCTTGCTGCGACGCCAGGACCGCCTCGAGTCCCTGGTGGCGGAGCGCACCCGTGATCTGACCGAGGCCAAGGAGGCGGCGGAGGCGGCCAACCGGGCCAAGAGCAGCTTCCTGGCCAACATGAGCCATGAACTGCGCACGCCCATCAGTGCCATCATCGGGATGACCAACCTCGCCCTGAGGGAGGCGGGCGACAGCCGCTTCGGCGCCCAGTTGCAGCGGATCAGCCAGACCTCGCGGCACCTGCTGGGGGTGATCAACGACATCCTCGACCTGTCCAAGATCGAGGCGGAGCGCCTGGTCCTGGAGCACACGGACTTCCGCCTCGGGAACGTCCTGGACAGCCTGTTCGGCCTGCTCGGGCAAAAGGCGGAGGAGAAGGGCCTGCAGTTCCTGCGGGAGGTGCCGGAGGCGCTGGCGGCGCGCAGCTTCCGGGGCGACGCCATGCGCCTCGAGCAGGTATTGCTCAATCTCGTGGGCAACGGGATCAAGTTCACCGACACGGGCAGGGTGGTGGTGCGCATGCATCTGGAGACGGACTCTCCCGAGTCGGCAGTGCTTTACTGCGAGGTCGAGGACACCGGCATCGGCATCCAGGAGGCGGACCAGGCCCGGCTGTTCAGGCCCTTCGAGCAGGCCGACAGCTCGATGACGCGCAAGTATGGGGGTACCGGCCTGGGCCTCGCCATCACCCAGCGCCTGATTGCCCTGATGGGCGGTGAGATCAGCCTGAACAGCGAGCCGGGAGTGGGGACGCGCTTTGCATTCAGGCTGGTGCTGCAACCGGCGGCGGCTGCGCAGGACGCGGAGCGCCCGCCACCGAATGCCGGGGTCGAAGAGACGCTACGCCTGCGCTTTGGTGGCCGGCGTGTGCTGGTGGTGGAGGACGAGCCGGTGAACCGGGAGGTGTCCCGCGATCTGCTGGCCCAGGCGGGGCTGTGCGTCGATGTGGCCGAGGACGGGGTTTGCGCCATCGAGATGGCCCGCGCTGCGCGCTACGACCTGATCCTGATGGACATGCAGATGCCACGCCTCAACGGCATCGACGCGGCCATCGCCATCCGCGCCATGGACGGCTATGAGCGGGTGCCCATCCTGGCGATGACGGCCAATGCCTTCGACGAGGATCGCCGGGCCTGCCTGGCGGCGGGGATGAACGACCACATCGCCAAGCCGGTGGACCCGCCGGTCCTCTTCGAGCGACTGCTGAAGTGGCTTGCCGAGGCGGGCTCCCCGCCGGCCTCAGATCCGCCGGAAGAGGGTTTCGAGGGGCGCGGCTGAGCCGCTGCGGGCCTGCCAGATCACCGTGGTGCTGGCGCTGCGCTGATCGTAGGCCCGCGACACCCAGCCCGCGAAGGGCGCCTCGGAAGCGCACAGGATGCGGACCTCGCCGTCGGGCGGGAGCTCCATGTGCAGGCCCACCCCGTCATGGGTGATGGTCAGGCCTTCCCCTGCCTGGCGGACTTCGCAGCCCTCGGCAAAGTGCCAGTGCAGGGCCGGTGCCTGCCCGCTGTCGCCGACTACCTCGTCGCGCACCCGGAGCAGGCCCTTGGCCTTGTCCAGGTGCCAGCTGCGGCGGTGCACAGGCTGGCCGGGCAGGCGGCGGTAGCCGTCGTGTTCCGCCACCAGGGCATCGGCCTCCGCGGAGGACGACCAGTCGAGCACCGTGCAGTGGTACTTGCGCACCCACATGAACTTGCCACCGGTGATGGCCTGGTCCTCGCCGGCGAGGGTCAGCGTGTTGTGCATGGCCGTGCCGCGGAAGCCGTCGCGCCAGCTGCGTGGGCCATGGTAGGTGCCGGTGCCCGGGTCCACCAGGAATTCCCGGCCGGCCAGGGAAAGGGTGAAGGACAGGGCGTCGGCATGGCCGTGGGCGGCGATGCCGCCGAGGCCGAGCGGCGCCGCATCGGCCACCACGCGGATCTCGTCCGGGGTGTCGAGGGCTGCGCCGAGCACGTAGATGCCGCCGCCGGGAAAGGCGTTGCGCGGCGTGGCCGGGCGGAGGTCCTGCAACAGGGCGTCGAAGGTGTCCTGCGCGGTGGCGCCCAGCAGCCAGCGGCTGCGGAGGTCCAGCTGCCCGGCCTTGCGGGCCAGGTCGGCCCGCCGGAACAGGACGGCGCCGGTGGCGAGCTGGCTGCGGAAGGGGCAGCCCGCGGCGCCCAGCGACAGGCCGGAGGCGAGCCCGTCGTCGGCGTCGCCGAACATCGGGACATGGCCGCCCGCGTCCATGATGCCGGCCACGTACTCGAGCATGGCTTCCATGCGCTGCGCGAAGGCCGGCGTGAAGTCCCGCCCGGCGGCCCGTGCCGTCAACCGGGCGAAGAGCAGGAAGTCCCAGACGAACTGCTGGTAGGAGGTGGCCTGCTCCAGGTTGACGCCATCGGCTGAATTCTGGCGCAGGATCTCCCGCTCCAGGCCGCTCCGTGCCGCGGCCTCCCATGCGCCGGCTTCGGGCCAGCAGGGCCAGGTGATGCTGGCCACGAACAGGCCCGCCAGCTCGCCGATCAGGTGGTTGTTGGCCGACGAGTGCAGGGAGCGATGGCCGCGGATGAAGCTGGCGTGGCGCCAGATGCTGTCGAGCCAGCGGCGGCGCAGCTTGTCGCCGGCTGCGTCGGCGAACAGGGGGGCGTCCGCGCCGCCGATGATCTGCCACACGGTGGCCCAGTTGATCAGGCGGATGCCGGCCTCGAGGGCGCTGGCCCAGTTCGGCCCGAGCGGGTAGGGACACTGGGCGAACCAGCTGTCCAGCAGGACGCCGATGGCGTCCAGGTAGGGACGCTTGCCGGTGGCCCGCCAGGCCTGGGCCAGGAGGACCAGCTCCAGGTGGCGGTTGGGTTCCCACAGGTACTTGATGTCGCCGCTGGTCGATGTGTCGCGGAAGGCCATGGTCTTGCCGAAGACCATCGGCAGCAGGGCGCCATTGTCGGGGTTGCGGTTCCACTCCGGCGGGAAGCCGAGGGTCAGGGGGCCGCGGGCAAAGATCCGCCAGACCCCGCCGAGGACTTCGTCGGCCCGTGCCAGGGCCGTGGCGGGGAGCTCCGCGGGCATCTCGGGCAGCCAGGCGGGGCCGCGGGC
>WBTZ01000260.1 GCA_009026175.1 Zoogloea sp.
TTGTTCCTTGAAAACTGAAGATTCATCAAGACATCAAACCAATTATTTCACATATGGTCCGTGAGGACCGTGTGTCTTAGACGCTAGATCAAGGTAGAAAGGGCGTACGGTGGATGCCTTGGCACTAGGAGCCGATGAAGGACGCGACGAACAGCGAAATGCCCTGGGGAGTGGTAAGTACACATTGATCCAGGGGTATCCGAATGGGGGAACCCACCGCCGGGAGACTGGCGGGACACCCGTGTGAATACATAGCACGGCGTGAGGCAAACCCGGGGAACTGAAACATCTAAGTACCCGGAGGAAGAGAAAGAAAATTCGATTCCCTGAGTAGCGGCGAGCGAAACGGGAACAGCCCAAACCAGGAAGCATGCTTCCTGGGGTTGTAGGACACTCTATACGGAGTTACAAAGGGATAGGATAGGTGAACGACCTGGAAAGGTCGGCCAGAGAAGGTGACGGCCCTGTAGCCGAAATCGTATCCCCTCCAGAGTGGATCCTGAGTACGGCGGGACACGTGAAACCCCGTCGGAATCCGGGAGGACCATCTCCCAAGGCTAAATACTTCCTAGTGACCGATAGTGAACCAGTACCGTGAGGGAAAGGTGAAAAGCACCCCGGAAGGGGAGTGAAACAGATCCTGAAACCGTATGCCTACAAGTAGTCAGAGCCCGTTAACGGGTGATGGCGTGCCTTTTGTAGAATGAACCGGCGAGTTACGATGGCGGGCGAGGTTAAGCCGATGAGGCGGAGCCGCAGCGAAAGCGAGTCTGAATAGGGCGCATCAGTCCGTCGTCGTAGACCCGAAACCAGGTGATCTACCCATGTCCAGGATGAAGGTCAGGTAACACTGACTGGAGGTCCGAACCCACGCACGTTGAAAAGTGCGGGGATGAGGTGTGGGTAGCGGTGAAATGCCAATCGAACCTGGAGATAGCTGGTTCTCCCCGAAATAGCTTTAGGGCTAGCCTCGAGGTGTAGAGTTCCGGAGGTAGAGCACTGATTGGACTAGGGGCCCCCACAGGGTTACCGAATTCAGTCAAACTCCGAATGCCGGCAACTTGTACTCGGGAGTCAG
The DNA here is from genome assembly GCA_009026175.1 of Zoogloea sp. Lineage (GTDB taxonomy): Bacteria > Pseudomonadota > Gammaproteobacteria > Burkholderiales > Rhodocyclaceae > Zoogloea. Next base: position 1,079 of record WBTZ01000260.1, read on the forward strand.
ACTGCGAGTGATAAGATCCGTAGTCGAAAGGGAAACAGCCCAGACCATCAGCTAAGGTCCCAAAGTGTATGTTAAGTGGAAAAGGATGTGGCGTTGCACAGACAACTAGGATGTTGGCTTAGAAGCAGCCACCATTCAAAGAGTGCGTAATAGCTCACTAGTCGAGTGACGCCGCGCCGAAAATGTAACGGGGCTAAACATACCACCGAAGCTATGGATCCCGTAAGGGATGGTAGGGGAGCGTTCCAAGCAGCAGTGAAGCGGTATCGTGAGGAGCCGTGGAGCGCTTGGAAGTGAGAATGCCGGTGTGAGTAGCGAAAAGAGGGGTGAGAATCCCCTCCGTCGAAAGCCCAAGGTTTCCTGAGGAAGGCTCGTCCGCTCAGGGTTAGTCTGGACCTAAGCCGAGGCCGAAAGGCGTAGGCGATGGACAACAGGTTGATATTCCTGTACCGCCGTACCACCGTTTGAACGATGGGGGGACGCAGAAGGATAAGGTAACCGTGCGACTGGAAGTGCACGGACAAGCAGCGAGGCCGTCGGGTTGGCAAATCCGCCCGACACACAAGGTTGAGCTGTGACGTGGAGCCCGTAGGGCGAAGTACCGGATTTCACGCTGCCAAGAAAAGCCTCTAGTAAGGAGGTCGGCGCCAGTACCGTAAACCGACACAGGTAGGCGAGATGAGAATTCTAAGACGCGCGGGATAACTCTCGTTAAGGAACTCGGCAAAATGGTCCCGTAACTTCGGGAGAAGGGACGCTTATGGCAACATAAGCCGCAGTGAATAGGCCCAAACGACTGTTTAGCAAAAACACAGGTCTCTGCTAAATCGCAAGATGAAGTATAGGGGCTGACGCCTGCCCGGTGCTGGAAGGTTAAGGGGATGTGTCATCGCAAGAGAAGCACTGAACCGAAGCCCCAGTAAACGGCGGCCGTAACTATAACGGTCCTAAGGTAGCGAAATTCCTTGTCGGGTAAGTTCCGACCCGCACGAAAGGCGTAACGATTTGGGCACTGTCTCAACGAGAGACCCGGTGAAATCATAGTACCTGTGAAGATGCAGGTTACCCGCGACAGGACGGAAAGACCCCATGGAGCTTTACTACAGCCTGATATTGAGGCTTTGTACGCGATGTACAGGATAGGTGGGAGTTTGTGAAGCCGGAGCGCCAGCTTCGGTGGAGACACCCTTGGGATACCACCCTTTGCGTATAGAGTCTCTAACTCGCAGCCGTGATCCGGCTGGAGGACCGTGTCAGGTGGGTAGTTTGACTGGGGCGGTCGCCTCCTAAACAGTAACGGAGGCGCCCAAAGGTTCCCTCAGAATGGTTGGAAATCATTCGAAGAGTGCAAAGGCAGAAGGGAGCTTGACTGCGAGACCTACAAGTCGAGCAGGGACGAAAGTCGGGCTTAGTGATCCGGTGGTTCCGCATGGAAGGGCCATCGCTCAACGGATAAAAGCTACCCTGGGGATAACAGGCTGATCTCCCCCAAGAGTCCACATCGACGGGGAGGTTTGGCACCTCGATGTCGGCTCATCGCATCCTGGGGCTGGAGTAGGTCCCAAGGGTTGGGCTGTTCGCCCATTAAAGCGGTACGCGAGCTGGGTTCAGAACGTCGTGAGACAGTTCGGTCCCTATCCGTCGTGGGCGCAGGAAATTTGAGGAGAGCTGTCCTTAGTACGAGAGGACCGGGATGGACGCACCGCTGGTGTACCAGTTGTTCCGCCAGGAGCATCGCTGGGTAGCTACGTGCGGACGGGATAAGTGCTGAAAGCATCTAAGCATGAAGCCCCCTCCGAGATGAGATTTCCCTTTGAGCAATCAAGAAAGACCCCTCAGAGACGATGAGGTAGATAGGTCATGGGTGGAAGCACGGCGACGTGTGGAGCTGAATGATACTAATCGGTCGAGGCTTTGATCTAGTCTAA
>WBTZ01000098.1 GCA_009026175.1 Zoogloea sp.
ACCTGCGGGCGGGGGTGGGCAGCGGCGGCCTGCAGACATACGCGCTCAATGTGGGCAGCAACCAGGGGATGTGGTACTTCCAGCTGGGAGCGTCCTACGCCGACCGCAAGTGGTATCCGTTGTCCAGCGACTTCCGCGCGCGCGGCATTCCCACCAGCGCGACAAACGCCACCCGCAACGTGCTGGAGAACGGCGGCCACCGGGAGAATGCATACTCCTCTGATTCCCGCCTGTCCTTCAAGCTGGGCCTGACGCCGAACGCCACCGACGAATACGCCATCGGCTACGTGCGCCAGGATGGCAGCAAGGGCAATCCACCGTACGCGGGGAATGCGCCGGGCCAGTATCTCAACATCGGCGGTGGGGCGAACAGCCGCTTCTGGCGCTGGCCCTACTGGAACCTGGAGAGCACCTACTTCATCGGCAACATCGCGCTGGGCCGCGACTACATGTTCAAGGCCCGGGTGTATCAGGACAACTACGACAACAAGATTCTGGCCTACACCAACGGCAGCTACACCACCCAGATTCCCAACCAGACCAACTTCCCCAGCTGGTACAGCGATTCCACCACCGGCGCTTCGGTCGAGCTGGCGAGCTTCGCCTTCCGCGGCCACGAACTGGCGGTGGCCGCCCACTACAAGGAAGACAAGCATGCCGACAACGGCCTGAGCGGCACCAAGAACTACCGCGACGTAACCACCTCCCTGGCGGCCGAGGACACGATCCAGCTCTCCGAGCTGTGGCGCCTGCGCCTGGGATTAAGCCACGACAAGCGGGATGCCCGCGAGGTGTACTACTGGCCGGCCGGCTCCACCTCAGGCACCAACTGGCTGGTGGAGGTGGCCCGCAGCCTGGACGGCGGCCATGAAGCCTATGCCAGCGCAGCACGCAAGACCCGCTTCCCGACCATCAAGGACCGCTATTCGGCCCGCCTTGGCAGCGCCTTGCCCAATCCCGACCTGAAGCCCGAGGAAGCACTCAACTTCGAGACCGGCCTCAAGGGGCGGCCCTGGGCCGGTGCCCGCGGCCACGTGGCCCTGTTCTACAGCCGCATCGACAACCTGATGCAGTCCATGAACATCCTGCCGGTGTCGCTCTGCAATCAGCCCGGGCTGTCGGCGGCGACCTCGTGCAGCCAGTTGCAGAACATCGCCAAGGCCCGTCATGCGGGTGTCGAGCTGTCGATCGAGCAGGATCTTGGGCACGGCTGGCAGGTCGGCGGCAACTTTACCTACCTGGACCGGGAGAACAGGAGTTCCGACAAGCCCCTCACCGACACGCCGCGCAACCGCGTGTTTGCCTACGCCAGCTGGAAGCCGTCTGACCGCTGGGAATATCTGGGCTCGGTGGAGGCCGAGAACGGGCGCATGGTGGCCTACGGTAGCGGCAATGCGGCCAGCTACGTGAAGCTGTCCGGCTATGCCCTGGCCAACCTCAAGGTGGTCTACAGGCCGGTGCCCGCGGTGGCGCTGGAGGGTGGGGCCAGCAACATCCTGGATGCCAACTACGCGCTGGCCGACGGCTATCCGATGCCGGGGCGCATGTGGTTTGCCAATGCCCGCTACCGCTTCTGAGGAGCTCATCATGGCGCACCGTCTACAACCGGCCCGCCGGGCCTTCATCCGCCAGGCCGGCGCATTGGCGGCCGCCGGTGCCGCGGCTCCCCTGTGGGCGGTCACACGCCGCGATGTGGTGGTGCTGACTGCCTATCCGGATGCGGTGGTGTCCCGCTTCGAGGCGGCTTTCGAGAGAGCCTGGCCCCAGTACCGCCTGCGGGTGGTCTGGCGCATGCCCCATGACGCGCTGCCCTATCTGCGTCAGGCGGGGCAGGGGGGTGTGGATGTCTATTGGAGCGCTTCGCCGCGGACCTACGCCCAGCTGAAGGCCGAGAAGGCCCTGCGCAAGCTGCCGGTCAGCCTGGACGGCCTGCCGGGCAGGATTGGTGGCAGCGTGATCGACGATCCGGATGGCTATTTTGCGGCCTCTGAAGTGGCCGGCTACGGCTTTGCCGTGAATCCGGCCTACCTGGTCCGCCACGGGCTGCCCGTACCGGCGGACTGGAGCGACCTGGCCCAGCCGGCTTTTGCCGGCCACCTGCTGGTGCCCGATCCGGTGGAGGTCGGCTTTGCCCCGGTGCTTGTGGATATTCCGCTGCAGGCCTACGGCTGGGACAACGGCTGGGCCCTGTGGAGCGCCATCGTCGCCAATGCCCGTTTCGTCGGGCGTGGTGGCACCTTCGTCTCGGACGAGATCGGCGGCGGACGCAGCGGGGTGGGGCTGTCCATCGACTTCTTCGTGGCGGCCGCGATCGCCAACGGGGCGCCGCTGGAGTTCGTCTACCCCCGCCAGGGGGGTGTCAATCCGGCGCATGTCGCGGTCACCGCCGGCAGCCCGAATCCCGCAGGGGCCAGGGCCTTTGTCGAGTTCGTCCTGTCGGAGGGCGGGCAGCGCATCCTGACGCACCCGGACATCCGCAAGCTGCCGGTGCGGCCCTCGGTCTATGCCGGCCTGTCTGCCGGCTACCACAATCCGTTTGCGGTGGCGGGCCAGGGCGGGTATCGCTACGACAACGGTCGAGGCAAAGGGCGTGCCGCGCCCGTGGCAGCCGCCTTCGGGCAGGTCTTCGTGCAGCCCCGGGATCGCCTGGCGGGGCTGTGGCAGCGTCTCCGTGCCGCCGACAGTGCCACCTGGAGCCAGGTCTGGCCCCTGCTGGCCGCGCCGCCCTGTCCTGAAGCGGAAGTCGAGGATCCGGCCGTGCAGCACGCCTTCTTTGCACGTCGCGATGATCCCGCGGCCGAGGCGCGGGCGCGGGCCCTGGAGGTGGCGTGGGCCGCTCGGGCCGAGGCGCGTTACGCCCGGGCTGATGCCTTGCTGGGGGCAGTGTGATGGGAGGGCTGCTGTTGCGCTTGCTGCTGGCCGGGCTGCTGGGCTGTCTGGCATCCGGGGCGTTGGGCGGTGACGGTCAGGTCGTGCCCTGGCAGGTGGCGGACGCGGGGCGGGAGGCCTTTTCACGTCCCATGGCCGGGCTGGCCGAAGCCGAGCGGGAGCGTTTCTTCCGTGGCCGCTCCCTGTTCAACCAGAGCTGGGTGGTGGCGCCGGCGAAGGATGACCGGCTCGACGGCCTGGGGCCGCTGTACAACCGGCTCGCCTGTGTCTCCTGCCATGCCCGCAATGGTCGCGGCCTGCCGCCGGAGTCGCCGGGCGAGCGCATGCAGTCCATGCTGCTGCGGCTGTCGGTGCCGGGCGTCGGGCCACGTGGCGGGCCACGCCCCCACCCGGTCTACGGCGACCAGTTCAACGAGGAGGCGATTCCCGGCGTAATGCCGGAGGGGCGGGCCGAGCTGCGCTGGCTTGAATCCCGCCGGCGTCTGCCCGACGGCTCCGTGGTGAGTCTGCGGCGGCCCCGGCTGAGCTTCCGGGAACTGGGCTATGGGGCCATCGGTCAGGTGCGCATCTCGCCGCGGGTGGGACAGCAGGTGGTGGGGATGGGCCTGCTCGATGCGGTCCCCGATGCCACGCTGGAGGCCCTGGCGGCGGAAGCGAAGCCCGACGGAGTGAAGGGGCGGGTCAATCGGATCGGCAGCGAGCCCCGGGAGCTCGGGCGTTTTGGCCACAAGGCCAACATGAGCAGCCTGCGGGCCCAGATCGCTGGCGCCTTCCTGGGGGATCTGGGGATCACCTCGACACTGCATCGGCAGGAGAACTGCACGTCGGTCCAGGCGGCATGCCGGCGGGCGCTCACGGGCGGCGAGCCGGAACTGGATGACGCGCAGCTCGACGATGTGGAGTTCTACCTGGCCCACCTCGCCGTGCCGGCCCGTCGCCAGGTCGCCCTGCCGCAGGTCCAGCAGGGCGAGGTGCTGTTTGCCAGGGTCGGATGCGCCAGCTGCCACAGGCCGGCGCTGCGCACCGGTGACTCCCCGCGCTTCCCGGGGCTGGCCGGGGTGGACATCGCCCCATATACCGACCTGTTGATCCATGACATGGGGCCGGGCTTGAGCGACGGCCGGCCGGATTTCCAGGCGTCCGGGCGGGAGTGGCGCACGCCGCCCTTGTGGGGCATCGGCCTGGCCGGCCTGATCAGCGAGCGTGCGCGCTATCTGCATGACGGCCGGGCTCGCAGCCTGACCGAGGCTGTCCTGTGGCACGGTGGCGAAGCCTCCATGGCCCGGCGCCGCTTCGAAGCCCTGGCACGTCGGGAGCGGGAGGCGCTGCTGGCCTTCCTGGAGAGCCTCTGAATGGGGCGGTCGATTCAGGAAGTGCTTGAATGTGGTGCGTTACGTTATATATAAGTGGATATAGAGAAAAAGGGGGCGTCGCCGGCCACCTGGCCGGGGCGGGCTCCCGCAGGTTTGCTGGGGACGCCGCGCCTTGCGGTGAGCGGGTCAGCTGCCCACGCCGATGATCACGGAGGGGGCCTTGAAGATGGCCGCTCCTGCCATGCCTGCCTTCAGGCCCAGGGCTGCGGCGCCTTCGCGGGTGATGGTGGCGAAAACGCTCAGCCCATTGGGCAGGGTGATCGCCACTTCGCAGCTGACCGGCCCGTCGGTGACCGAGGAGATGGTGCCTTCAAGACGGTTGCGAGCCGACAACCGGACACCCTCCCCGTCGGTCAGAACCAGCACCGACGAGGCCTTGACCAGGGCCTTGACGGCTTTTCCGGCGACCAGCCCAAGCTCGCTGACGCTGTCGTTGGTGACGGTGGCGACGATCCTGAGGCCGCCGGGCAGCAGGACATCCACCTCGGAATTGATGGCGCCGGTCTTGACGGCCTCGATGCTGCCGTCGAACACGTTGCGGGCACTGATCTTCATGCCGGATGCTCCAGGAGTGGGGGTGTGCGGGGTGAGGGAGAGCCCACTATACGGAGGTGGTGGTGCTTCCCGCAATCATGTCGCAATGCAGCATTTGTGGCCCGCAATTTGCTCAAGTACAGTACGCACCGTTGTGTATCGATATATATAGGCGAATTGATGACTACCCGACGTCCCGTGCAGCACAAGCTTGTCGGAAAGCTGACAGTCGATACCGAATTCGGCACCTTTCTCGGCGACACGCGGATCCGCCTGCTCGAGGCGATCTCCCGCTACGGCTCCATCTCCCAGGCCGCCAAGGCCGTGCCCCTGTCCTACAAGGCGGCTTGGGATGCGGTGGACGCGATGAACAACCTGGCCGAGGAGCCGCTGGTGGAGCGGGCGGTGGGCGGCAAGCATGGCGGCGGCACCAATCTCACCGAGTACGGGCGGCGGGTGATCGCCATGTACCGGGCGGTGGAGCAGGAGTACCAGCAGGCCATCGACCGTCTGGCGGCCCGCCTCGGCGATGGGGGCGAGACCAATGTGCGCCAGTTCCAGACGCTGCTGCGCCGCATGTCCATGCGCACCAGCGCCCGCAACCAGTTTGTCGGCACGGTGTCCGGGCTGCGCGAAGGCGAGGTCAGTTTCGAAGTCCGCATCCGCCTCGACGATGCCAACGAGGTGGTGGCCGTGATTACCCGGGCCAGTGCCGAGAACCTGGAGCTGGGCATCGGCAGCGAGGTGCATGCCTTCGTCAAGGCGCCCTCGGTGCTGCTCATCACCGATCCCAATGCCCGCACCACGGCCCGCAATCACCTGTGGGGCCAGGTCACCGCCATCCACGAGGGGCCGGTCAGCTCGGAGGTGACCATCACCCTGCCCAGCGGCCGCAACATCACCTCGGTGGTGACCCACGACAGCATCGACAACCTGACGCTGTCCGTGGGCAGCCCCGCTTGCGCGGTGTTCCAGGCCACCTCGGTGATCCTCGCCGTCTTCGACTGAATTCCAACCCTTGCCGGAGCCCTGCCATGCAACCCGTTTTCCGTCGTCTCGCCCTGTTTGCCGTACTTGCCACCACCGCCCTGACGGCCCGTGCCGAGGACGTCTCGGTGGCGGTGGCCGCCAATTTCACCGCGCCGATGCAGAAGATCGCCGCGGAGTTCGAGAAGGCCACCGGCCACAAGGCCCAGCTGATCTTCGGTTCGACCGGCAAGTTCTACGCCCAGATCAAATCCGGAGCCCCCTTCCAGTTGCTGCTGGCCGCCGACGACGAGACCCCGGCGAAGCTGGTGAAGGAGGGCGACGCCGTGGCCGGCAGCCAGTTCACCTACGCCATCGGCAAGCTGGTCCTGTGGTCGCCCAAGGCCGGCTACGTGGATGACAAGGGCGAGGTGCTGAAGTCGGGCAGGTTCGAGCACCTGTCCATCGCCAACCCCAAGCTGGCGCCCTACGGCCTGGCTGCCACCGAGACCCTGAAGGCCCTCGGCCTGGCCGACGGCCTGCAATCGAAGATCGTGATGGGTGAGAGCATCACCCAGGCCCAGCAGTTCGTGACCTCCGGCAGCGCGGAGCTGGGCTTCATCGCCTTTTCGCAGATCCACAAGGACGGCAAGCTGATCGAGGGCTCCCACTGGCTGGTGCCGGCCAGGTACTACAGCCAGATCCGCCAGGACGCGGTGGTGCTGGGCAAGGGCAGGGGCAGCGCCGCCGCGGAGGCCCTGGCCGGCTTCCTCAAGTCGAAGGTGGCGGCCGAGATCATCAAGTCCTACGGCTACGATCTCTGAGCCATGCACCTGTCCGCGGATGACTGGTCGGCGATCCGGCTGACCCTGGAGCTGGCCGGCATCGTCACGGTGCTGCTGCTGATCATCGGCACCCCGATAGCCTGGTGGCTGGCGCGCAGCCGCTCGCCCCTGCGCGGGGTGGTGGGGGCGGTGGTGTCCCTGCCGATCGTGCTGCCGCCCACCGTGCTGGGTTTCTACCTGCTGGTGCTGATGGGGCCGGAGGGCGCGGTCGGGCGGCTCACCGATGCCCTCGGGCTGGGGCGCCTGCCCTTCACCTTCCCGGGCCTGGTGGTGGCGTCCATCCTGTATTCGCTGCCTTTCGTAGTGCAGCCGGTGCAGAACGCCTTCATGGCCATGGGCGAGCGGCCCCTGGAGGTGGCGGCCACCCTGCGCGCCTCGCCGCTGCGGACCTTCTTCTGCGTGGCGCTGCCGCTGGCCCGGCCGGGCTTCATCACCGCGGCCATCCTGGGCTTTGCCCACACGGTGGGCGAGTTCGGCGTGGTGCTGATGATAGGCGGCAACATCCCGGACAAGACCCGGGTCATCTCCATGCAGATCTACAACCACGTGGAGGCCCTGGAGTACGGCCAGGCCCACGGGCTGGCGGCGATCCTGCTGGTCTTCTCCTTCCTCGTGCTGCTGGCCCTCTACACCGTGGGTGGTGCGCGCAACACCCTGGGGGCCGGGCGATGAGCGGCGGTCTGGAGCTGCAGTGCCGGCTGCCCCTGGCGGATTTTGCGCTGGAGGCGGACCTGTCCCTCCCCGGGCGCGGGGTGACCGCCTTGTTCGGCCCGTCCGGCTCGGGCAAGACCACCTTGTTGCGCTGCGTGGCCGGCCTCGCCCGGGCGGCGGGGCGGGTGGAGATCAACGGAGAGTGCTGGCAGGATGACGCCCGGCGGATCTTCCTGCCCACCCACCAGCGGCCCCTCGGCTACGTCTTCCAGGAGGCCAGCCTGTTCGCCCACCTGTCGGTCAAGGCCAACCTGGAGTTCGGCCTGAAGCGCATCGCCCCGGCGGAGCGCAAGGTCGGCTGGGAGACCGCGCTGGACTTGCTGGGCATCGGCCACCTGCTGGCGCGGGGCACCGGGGCTCTCTCGGGGGGCGAGCGCCAGCGCGTGGCGATTGCCCGTGCCCTGCTCACCAGCCCCCGCCTGCTGTTGATGGACGAGCCGCTTGCGGCCCTCGATGCGCGCCGCAAGCAGGAGATCCTGCCCTATCTGGAGCGCCTGCACGATGAGCTGGCCATCCCCGTCCTGTATGTCAGCCATTCCCCCGACGAGGTGGCCCGGCTGGCCGATCACCTGGTGCTGCTGGAGCAGGGGCGGGTGCTGGCCAGCGGGCCGATCGCCGAGCTGCAGGCCCGCCTCGACCTGCCCCTGGCCCTCGACGAGGAGGCCGCCGTGGTGGTCGAGGCGCAGGTGCTGGCGCACGACGAAGCCTATGCCCTGACCCGCCTCGGGCTGGCCGTGGGCTCGATCCAGGTGACCCGCAAGGCCCTGGCGGTGGGCGCCCGGGCACGCATCAAGATCCAGGCCCGGGACGTCAGCATCGCCTTGTCCTCCGACAACCCTTCCAGCATCGTCAACCGCCTGCCGGCACGCATCCGTGGCTTTGGCGAGGCCATGCATCCGGCCCAGTGCCTGGTGAGCCTCGATGCCGGCGGTACGCTGCTGCTGGCCCGCATCACGCGCCTGTCCCGCGACCAGCTGGGCTTGCGGGAGGGCATGGAGGTGGTGGCCCAGATCAAGTCGGTGGCCCTGCTCGGCTAACGCGGCTTGGCGCCCCGGGGCGCGGGCCTCAGGGCAGGGACTTGAGGCGCCGGTAGAGGGTCCGTTCGCTCATCCCGAGGCGGGCGGCCAGGGTCTTGCGGGAGCCCCGATGGCCACGCACGATGGCGGCCAGCTCCGCGTCGCTCAGGCCGGCCGGGGACCTGAAGGTGGGCTCATCGGGACCGTCATCATGGAAGCGCTGCATGGGCCCGGGCGTGGGGCCGGGGGGCGGCGGGCTGTGCAACTCCTCGGGCAGGTGGCGGACTTGCAGGGTGTCCCCGTCGCACAGCAGGCTGGCGCGCTGCAGGATGTTGCGCAGTTCGCGCACATTGCCGGGGTAGGCGTAGGCCTCCAGGCAGGCCAGGGTGTCGGGGGCGATGGCCAGATGCCGTTCGGGGGCGACGCGTTCCAGCAGGGTCTCGGCCAGCGGGGCGATGTCTTCCCGGCGCTGGCGCAGGGCCGGGAGGCAGATCGGGAAGGTGTTCACCCGATAGAAGAGGTCATGGCGGAACTGGCCGTTTTCGACCAGCGCCTTCAGCGGCCGGTGGGTGGCGGAGATCAGGCGGATGTCGGCGCGCAGCAGTTCGGTGCTGCCGACCCGCCGATAGGTGCCGGTCTCCAGCAGGCGCAGTAGCTTGACCTGCATGCTCAGCGGGATGTCGCCCATCTCATCGAGAAACAGGGTGCCACCGCTGGCCGCTTCCACCAGGCCGGCCTTGCGCGAGGTCGCCCCGGTGAAGGCGCCGCGTTCGTGGCCGAACAGCTCGCTTTCGAACAGGGTCTCGGTGAGGCCGGAGCAATCCACGGCCACGAAGGGGCCTCCGGCGCGGCGGCTGGCGTCGTGGGTGGCCCGGGCGACCAGTTCCTTGCCGGTGCCCGACTCACCTTGCAGCAGGACGGTGGCCTCCGACGGGGCGACACGGGCGACCAGCTCCAGCATGGCCCTGAAGGCCGGCGCACGACCGATCAGCTGCGGGGCGTCGGCGAGCCCCCGTGCCACGGGGAGCGGCTCCAGCTTCTCGATGAAATAGGCGATCCGGCCCGTGTCGTCCCGGATCGGTGAAAGCTCGATGTTCTCGTAGCTCTCACCTGCCGAGGTGTGGTGGAGATGCACCACCCTTTCCCGCTGTCCCGACTTGAGGCTGCGCGCCAGCGGGCAGGATTCGCCGGCCTGGTCGCAGGGGACCGGGTAGTGGTGGGAGACCTCGAAGCAGGTGCGTCCGATGAGGTCGGCGGGGCGGTCGGAGTTGCTGCGGTATGCCGCGTTGGCTGCCAGGATCCGATAGTTGCGGTCGCACAGGATATGCGGTTCGGGCAGGCTCTCAAGGAAGGACACGAGCTCGGGCAGCGGGGGAGGGGCGGAGGTCATCGAGGGCTCGTTCTCTGCCAGGTTGGCTGCCGGATTGGCAGTGAAATGCTGTCATGGCAGTGTTCCAGCGTCAAGCCTGTGCGGCTGATTGTCACGTGCGACAAAGTGCAAGGCTTTGTCGTGACAAGCGTTTTTGATTATTTGGGAGAATGGCACGGGTCTTGATTAGTACATTCTGATGTTCAAGAAAGGCTGCCAAACCGTGACCTCTTCCGACGTGATCCTGCGGCGCCATCTGGGCTGGGTTGTCGCCCTCAAGGTGATTGCCCTCGTTGCCCTGTGGTGGTTCTGCGTGCGCGACGCCGGGCTGCGGGTCGATCCTCCCGCGGTATCCAGGCAGTTTGCCCCCAACCCCACTGTGCAAGGAGCTCCCGATGGTCAGTGAACAACTGGTCGATCTATCCCGGATGCAGTTTGCGGCCACCGCCCTGTACCACTTTCTGTTCGTGCCTCTCACCATCGGCATGGTGTGGCTGCTGGTGATCATGGAGTCGGTCTATGTGATGACCGGCAAGCCGCTCTACAAGGACATGACCCGCTTCTGGGGCAAGCTCTTCGGTATCAACTTCGCCCTGGGCGTTACCACCGGCATCACCCTGGAGTTCCAGTTCGGCACCAACTGGGCCTACTACTCCCATTACGTGGGCGACATCTTCGGCGCGCCGCTGGCCATCGAGGGGCTGATGGCCTTCTTCCTCGAGTCGACCATGATCGGCCTGTTCTTCTTTGGCTGGGACCGCCTGTCGCGGCGGCAGCACCTGATGGTGACCCTGCTGATGGCGTTCGGCACCAACCTGTCGGCCCTGTGGATCCTGATCGCCAACGGCTGGATGCAGAACCCGGTGGGTGCCGAGTTCAGCCATATCACCATGCGCATGGAACTGACCGATTTCTGGGCCGTCGTCTTCAACCCGGATGCCCAGGCCAAGTTCGTGCACACCGTGTCGGCGGGTTACGTCACCGGGGCCATGTTCGTGCTGTCGATCTCATCCTGGTACCTGCTGCGTCGCCGTGACGTGGAGTTCGCCAAGCGCAGCTTCGGCATCGCGGCGGCCTTCGGGTTTGCCGCCGTGTGCTCGGTGATCGTGCTGGGGGACGAGTCCGGCTACACGGTGGGCGAGGCCCAGCAGACCAAGCTGGCTGCGATGGAGGCGATGTGGGAGACCCAGCCGGCGCCGGCCGCTTTCAACCTCATCGCCATTCCCAATGAGGCGGAGATGAAGAATGACTTCGCCATCGAGATCCCCTGGGTGATGGGCCTGATCGGCACCCGGTCGCTGGACAAGCAGATCCCCGGCATCAAGGAGATCAAGGCGAAGAACCGGGCGCGCATCGTCTCCGGTATCGAGGCGGTGACCGTCCTGGATGCCCTGCGCCGCGACCCGGCCGATCAGGCTGCGCGAGGCCGCTTCGATGCGCACCAGGCCGACCTGGGCTTCGGCTTGCTCCTCAAGAAGTACGTCAGCCACTTCGATCAACTGACGCCCGGAATCATCGATCAGGCGGTGAACGACACCATTCCCCGCGTCGCCCCGATGTTCTGGAGTTTCCGCCTGATGGTGGCCCTGGGCCTGGTCATGTTGCTGCTCTTCGGGCTGGCCCTGTGGCACTCGGTGAAGGGGGACTTCGCCGACAAGCCCTGGCTGCTGCGCGCGGCGCTGTATGCCCTGCCGATGCCGTGGATCGCCTGCGAAGTCGGCTGGTTTGTCGCCGAGTATGGCCGCCAGCCGTGGACCATCCATGGCGTATTGCCGACCCACCTGTCGGTGTCGACCCTGAGCGTCGACAACCTGTATGGCTCCCTGGCCGGCTTCGTCGGCTTCTACACCGTGCTGCTGGTCGTCGAGATGTACCTGATGATCAAGTTTGCCAGGCAGGGCCCGGGGAGCCTGGGTACCGGTCGCTACGCCAACGAGGCCCACGCCTGAACCGAGAGGAGATCCCCAATGCTCGACTACGAATCCCTCAAACTCATCTGGTGGCTGCTCGTCGGCGTGCTGCTGGTGGGTTTTGCCATCATGGATGGCCATGACATGGGGGTCGGCACCCTGCTGCCCTTCGTCGCCAAGGACGACACCGAGAGGCGCGTCCTCATCAACACCGTCGGCCCCCACTGGGACGGCAACCAGGTGTGGTTCATCACCGGCGGTGGGGCCCTCTTCGCTGCCTGGCCGCTGGTCTATGCCACCGCCTTCTCCGGCTTCTACTGGGCCATGCTGGCGGTGCTGTGGGCGCTGTTCTTCAGGCCGGTGGGTTTTGATTACCGCAGCAAGATCAGCCATCCCGTCTGGCGCAAGACCTGGGACTGGGGCCTCTTCATCGGCGGGGCGGTGCCGCCGCTGATCTTCGGGGTGGCCTTCGGCAACCTGTTCCAGGGCGTGCCTTTCAGTTTCGACGACCATCTGGTGTCCACCTATTCGGGCAGTTTCTGGGGCCTGCTGAATCCCTTTGCACTGCTGACCGGCGTGGTGTCGACGGCGATGATCACCTTCCACGGGGCCATCTACCTGGCCCATCGCACCCAGGGCGAGATCCAGTGGCGGGCCTTGCGGGCGGCCGGCTTCTTCGGGGGGCTGCTGGTGCTGAGCTTTGCCGGCGCGGGCGTCTGGCTGTGGCTGGGCATCCCCGGCTATGTCATCCAGTCTGCCGTGGATGGCTCGGCCTTGCCCGATCCCCTGGCCAAGACCGTGGTGAGGCAGGCCGGAGCCTGGTTTGCCAACTACCGGCACCAGCCGGCGACCGTGGCCTTGCCGGTGCTGGCTTTCGCCGGGGTGATCGGCGCCCAGGTGCTGGCCCGCCGCGGGCGCACGCTGGCGGCGTTCTGGGCGTCGGCGCTGGCCATCGCCGGGGTCATCGGCACGGCCGGGGCGGCCTTGTTCCCGTTCGTCATGCCTTCGTCCCTCGACCCGCGGGCCAGCCTCACGGTATGGGACAGCGTTTCCAGCCAGCGCACCCTCGGCATCATGCTGTGGGCGACGCTGATCTTCATGCCCATCATCATTTTCTACACCGGCTGGGCCTACCGCGTGATGGGGGGCAAGGTCACCGCCGCCTATGTGCGGGAGAACAGCCATTCAGCCTACTGAGGAGTCAAGGACATGTGGTATTTCACCTGGGTGCTGGGCATCGGCTTCGCCGTGCTGCTGGCCATTCTCAACGCCTTGTGGGCCGAGCACGAGGCCGGACGCCAATCGATGTCCGGAGGGGGCGAGTGATGTCGATCAGCACCTCTTCCCTGCCACCGACCGACTGCGCCGATGGCGCTTCCTGCAATCCTTCCCGGCGCGCGCTGTTGCTGGCTACCGCCGGCGCCGGTGGGGCGATGGTCGTGGGCGCGGCCGTTCCGTTCGTCGGCAGCCTGACGCCTTCCGAGCGGGCCATGGCGGCGGGCGCGCCAGTCGAGGTGGACATCGACAAGCTGGCGCCCGGGGACATGATGGTCGTCGAATGGCGCGGCAAGCCTGTGTGGATCCTGCGCCGCACACCCGGGATGCTGGCGGCCCTCGCCAAGGCCGAGCCCCACCTGGCGGATCCCGCGTCCACGGTCGAGGCGCAGCAGCCGGAGTACGCGCGCAATCTGCAGCGCTCCCGGCGTCCCGATGTTTTCGTGGCGGTTGGCATCTGCACCCACCTGGGCTGCTCGCCGTCCAGTGCCTTCCAGCCGGGCAATCCGGCGCTGGGCGCCGACTGGCCGGGGGGCTTCCTGTGCCCGTGCCACGGCTCCACCTTCGACTTCGCGGGGCGGGTCTTCCGGAACAAGCCGGCGCCGACGAACCTCGAGGTGCCGCCCCACGCCTATCTGAGCGACACGCGCCTGATCATCGGTGCCGACAGCCCGGTCTGACCGGATACTCCGAGGGAGAGGCGTCATGCGCAAGAGAAGACCGGATGACATTACATCCGCCGCTGCGGACCGGGGCTTCCGCGTGCTATCCCTGTTGACGGGCATCGTCCTGGTCCTCCTCCTCACCGCCTACCCTCATGTCGCCATGGATCGCTGGGGGGCCGCAGATCATGTGGCGGCCCTGGTGTTGCTGTGGTCGATGAGCGCCGGACTGGTGAGCGGGGTTGGCTTCGTGCCGGCCGGAGGGCTGCCGCGTTTGTTGTTGTCGAGCCAGGCCTGCCTGCTGGCACTGGTTCTGGGTGTGTTGCGGATCCTGGGGCATTGAATCGGCGCCGGCCCAGATCCCGTGACTGGCCGGTCAGAGCCCTCTTCATGCCTGGCGAGGGGGCTTCCGCAGAACTCCGTGTGCCGGGGGCAGCGTGCTTTTGCTGGCTTGACGCCCACTTCCTCCTAAAGAGTTGGCGGAGGTTATGAGGGGCAGCGTGCGCAGCCTGGTGGACAGCATCAAGGCGATCGCCGACAACTCGGAGGTGGCGTCGAGCATGGCCATGGAAACCTCCTCTGCGGCGAAGACCGGCTTTGATGCCGTACAGAAGTCGATTGCGGCCATCGATCGCATCCAGAGCAGTTCCAGCCGGGTGGCGGAAGTTGTCCGGGTGATCAGTGATATCGCCAACCAGACCAAGCTGCCGGCCTTCAACGCGGCCATCGAGGCGGCGCGGCCCTGCGCCGCGCCGTGCGTGGTGGGTGTGTTCACGTGCGAGGCAGGGGGCTGGAGCCGGCTGGAGGCCGGCAAGGCGGCCTTGCCCCTGTTCGATGGCGGATTCCGGCGTCCTGACGATGGTGCGCTGTTGAGCGTCCTGTCGCCGGAGGGCCTGGCCTCCCGGCACCCTGCCGGAGGCGGCCGGAGCCCGCTGGTCGCCGCTCCGGGTGGGCAGCGGGAGCGCGGAGCGCATGCTCGGCGTGCTGGACTTGCAGCGCCTGGCCGCAACCCTCTGCGGCCAGGCTGAGCCCGCTTAGTACACGTACAGCAGGCGGGCCTGCAGGCCGCTGATCTTGGGGCCTTCCTCGACCTTCAGGTCACGCACGTACTGCAGTTGCACCTGCCATTGCTTGTCTACGAAGGACGCCCAGGTCAGCATGGCCGTGCCGTTGTTCTTGGCGCCGGCGATCTCCGCCCCGTTGAGGGTTTCCTTGGCGCCCCAGGCGTGCCGGTAGGTGGCGGCCAGGTAGGTGGCGTCGCTGAGGTGGTAGCGCAGGTGGCCGTGGGCCTGCAGCAGCGGGTCCTTCTGCGACTTGGTGTCGCGCTGGTCCTGGTAGAACTCGGTCTCGCCGATCAGATCCACCGTCCAGTTGTTGCTCAGCTTGCGGATGTAGCCCACCTGCAGGTCGGTGGCCCAGCGGTTGTTGCTGAGGGCGAAGCCCTGGTTCTTGTCGCTGCCGGTGGGGGCGGTGAAGAACACCGACCAGCCCAGGTGCTCGCCACGGGCCAGGTCGGCGATGGTCCACAGGGTGCCGCCGAAGATCACGTCACCGATGCCGCTGGCCTTGCTGTCCGACAGGCCGATCTTCTGGCTGCCGAAGGGCATGATGATCTGCGGGTCGATGATGTAGTCGCCCAGCTTCATGAAATGCACGTAACGCAGGATGCCGGCGTTGACCGACAGGTCCAGGTTGTCCACCACTTTCTTGCCGTTGGCGTACACCTTGTCGGCGCGGGGGAACTGGGCGTACACGAGGGCCAGGTCGGTGCCCGCCGGCAGGCCGGTGTAGTCGCCCGGGTCGGGGCGCACGTCGGCATGGGCCGTGCCGCCGAGCAGGCCGGCGGCGGCGAGGGCCGCGGTGCTCAGACGGACGGCGAAGGGCCTGGAGGGCTTGAAGGGCAGGTCGGAAGTGCGCATGGTCTTGTCTCCGTGTTGTTGTCTTGCGTTGTCTTGCGGGTGGTGCTGAATAAAAAGGCCGCGGCCGTCCAGGAGGGAGGGGAGGGGGCACAGGGCCGCGGCAAAGAGGGAGGCTTACTTCTTCGGCCGCACGGCGTCCGCGGTGCCCTGGATGAAGGCCTTGATCTTCTCCACGTCATCGAGGCTCAGCTTGCCGGTGAAGTCGGGCATGCCCTTCTTCAGGAAGGGGCCGTTGAAGACGAAGTCGGAGAGGTTCTCGATGTCCCGCGACGGCACATATCCGAGGTTGGGGATGTTGCCGCCCTTGTCCACGCCCGGCACGCCGTGGCAGAAGACGCAGTGGCTGACATACAGGCGGGTGCCTTCGGGGACGTGGGCCGGGTCGTACTTGACGCCGGAGATCAGTTCGCCGAGGGCGTAGGCCGGAGCTTCGGGCAGCGGGGTGGTGCCGCCTAGGGCGAAGGTGTAGACCCGGCCGTTGTCCTGCTTGTCGGTGGCCCGCTGCATCAGGCCGAACACGCCGCCCCAGCCGACGGCGATCGACACGTACTGCTGCCCATCCACCTGGTAGGTGACCGGCGGGGCGATGATGCCGGTGCCGATCGGCGCCTCCCACAGCTTCTCGCCGGTGTCGGCGCGATAGGCTGCGAAGCGGCCGTCGGCGCTGCCGGCAAAGACCAGGTTGCCAGCGGTGCTGAGGGTGCCGCCGTTCCACGGCGAGGCGTATTCCTGGCGCCATGCCTCCTTCTGCTTCACCGGGTCCCAGGCGATCAGGCGGCCGAAGGCCTTGCTCTTGGGCGGCTGGGTGTTGATCAGCATGCCGGTGTTCCAGCCGGTGCCCGACTGAGGCTGCCCGGGCTGGTTGCCGTTGTGGGTCCAGGCCTTGTCCTCGGCCAGGTTGATCGGCACGTTCTGCACCGGGAAGTAGGCCAGGCCGGTCTTCGGGTTGAAGGACATGGCATGCCAGTTGTGGCCGCCGAAGGGGCCGGGCACGCTGTCGAAGGCTTCCCGCGAGCGGGCGCCCGGGGTCTCGATGGGGCGTCCCTTGCTGTCATAGCCGGTGGCCCAGTTCACCTCGGTGAAAGGCTTGGCCGAGATGAACTTGCCGTTGGTCCGGTCGATGACAAAGAAGAAGCCGTTCTTGGGGGCGTGCAGCAGCACCTTGCGCTTCTTGCCGGCCAGGGTCAGGTCGGTGAGGATGATGTCCTGCACCGAGGTGTAGTCCCAGTTGTCGCCGGGGGTTTCCTGGTAGTGCCAGACGTATTTGCCGGTGTCCGGGTCGAGGGCCACCACCGAGGCCAGGTAAAGGTTGTCGCCACCGCCCGGGCTGCGCTTGCGGTGATTCCACGGCGAGCCGTTGCCGGTGCCCACATACATCAGGTTGAGCTCGGGGTCGTAGGCCATGGAGTTCCAAACGGTGCCGCCGCCGCCGTTGATCCACCACTTGCCGGCCGGGTCCCAGGTCTTGGCGGCCTTGGCCATGGAGGCGTCCTCGAAGGGCTTGGCGGGGTCGCCCGGCACGGTATACCAGCGCCACTTCTGTTCGCCGCTCTCGGCGTCATAGGCGGTGATGTAGCCGCGCACGCCATACTCGGCGCCGCCGTTGCCGATGATCACCTTGCCCTTGATGACCCGCGGGGCGCCGGTGACGGTGTAGGAATGGCTGCGGTCCTCGATGGTGTCCTTCTCCCACACCGGCTTGCCGGTGGCTGCATCCAGCGCCACCAGGCGGCCGTCGAAGGTGCCGACGAAGACCTTGCCCTTGTACAGGGCGACGCCCCGGTTCACCACGTCGCAGCAGCCCTTGAAGCCGATCTCGCGGGGCACCTTGGGGTCGTAGGACCACAGGCGCTTGCCACTGCGCACATCTACCGCGTGTACGACGCTCCACGAGGCGGTGACGTACATGATGCCGTCCACCACCAGGGGCGTGGCTTCGACGCCGCGGGTCGATTCGAGGTTGTAGGACCAGACCAGGCCGAGCTTGTTGACGTTGCCGGCATTGATCGCCGTGAGCGGGCTGTGGCGGGTCTCGGCATAGTCGAGGCCATAGGCCGGCCAGTCGCTGCCGCGGGCGGCGTTGGCCCGGATGGCCGGCGCGTCCACCCGGGCGGTGACCGCGGCGATGTGTTCGCGGGAGCCCTTGGTGGGTTCTGCGGTGGCCGGGCCGGCGAGCAGCGCACAGGCCAGCAGGGTGCTGCCGGCCAGTTGCAGTGCGGTCTGCCCGGAGCGCCGCATTTCACGGTGTCCTGTCATCTTGTCTCCTCATTGACTTGAGTTGTCGAACTTATTTAATGTGGTGCGCCCCGTCCCGGGATAGGGATATTCCGGTCGGGGTGATAAGCCCATAGCAGCCGGCGTGCCTGCCGGGAAACTGCCGGGACTCATAGGAAAAAATATAAAAATCATTGCCTTGCATTTGTTTCGGGTTTTTCACGGCGAATTGCCCGAAACGGGGTGTATTGAAACGAGTCAACGCCCGGGAAAGGTTGACTTGTTATTCGCCAAATAGAGGAGACAAAAGCATGGGCGAATCCGCGGTGTCCTTCGGGCAACGGGTTGAATTGGCACGCAGGCATTTCTTCCGGGAGGGGAAAAGGCCCGACGGGCTGGTCCCCGAAATGGTGATCCGCTCCTGGGAGCGTTCCCGGGAGTTGGGCCTGGGGACGGGGGACCGGCGCGTCTTCAATCCCGTCGCTCGCTACGAGAAGTCCCTGATCGAGGAGCGCAGCCGTCCCCTGATCGCCAGTGCCTTGCCGGAGATGGAGAAGCTCCACCTGTCGCTCGGGCACGCGGGCTGGGCGCTGGCCTGCATCGACATGGAGGGCATCGTGGTGAGTGCCGTCTGTGGTTCCGGCATCGAGGCCCGGGACCTGGCGAACATCTTCCAGGTGGGGCGCAACGTCAGCGAGGCGGCGGTGGGCACCAACGGCCCGGGGTGCTCCCTGACCGAGGGGCGACCGATGGTGGTGCGCGCGGCAGAGCACTTCCTGGACGAGGTGCGGCCCTTCAGTTGTGCCGCGGTGCCCCTCTTCGGCCCGTCCGGGGCGCTGGTCGGGGTGCTCGATGCGACCCGCATGGGGCACGGCGAGCCGGTCACCATCCTCGAGCCCCTCGGGATCGCCGCCCGGGCCATCGAGAACCGCATGCTGGAGGCCTTGCAGGGGGCCCTCACGATGGGTTTCCACTACCGGCCCGATCTGCTCGACACGCCCCTCGAAGGGGGGATGGTGTTCGCCGAGGACGGCACGCTGCTGGGGGCCAACCAGAGTGCGCGGCAGCTTCTCGGCCTGGGCGGCGGAAGTGGTGTCGAGCGTTTCGAGACGCTCTTCGACTGCCCGCCCGAGACCTTCCGGCGGGCTCTCGCCGGCCGGCTGGACAAGGGGGTGGTGCGCAGCGATGGCGGACTGCGCTTCGATGCGCGTTTCCAGGCGGCGCGCCCGGGGGCGATGCTGGCCCGCTTGCGCGAGGGCGTGCAGCGCATCCATGCCCTGGCTGAACGCCGGGCCTTGCCGGCCGAGGCCGGGTCCGGGGCGGGGCGCAGCGAGGCCGCCGGCTTCGATCCGGTGGCCGGTCAGGCCCTGCATGTGGCCCGGCGGGCCTTCGAGCGGGACATCCCGGTGCTCATCAACGGCGAGACCGGGACCGGCAAGGAGGTGCTGGCGCGTCGCCTGCACGATGAGAGCAGCCGCTCTGCCGGGCCTTTCGTAGCGATCAATTGTTCCTCGCTGCCGGCCGGGCTGATCGAGTCGGAGTTCTTCGGCTACGAGGACGGGGCCTTCACCGGCGGCCGGCGCGGTGGGGCGCCGGGCAAGTTCGAACTGGCGCGGGGCGGCACGCTCTTCCTCGACGAGATCGGCGACATGCCGATGGAGCTGCAGGGGCGCCTGCTGCGGGTGCTGCAGGAGCGCAGCTTCAACCGCCTGGGCGGAGCCCGCCAGATCGTCTTCGATGCCCGCGTGGTGGCGGCGACCCACCGGCGCCTGGAGACCCTGGTGGCGGAGGGGCGCTTCCGCGAGGACTTGTACTACCGGATCAAGGGCGTGCGGGTGAGCTTGCCGGCCTTGCGCGAGCGGGGGGACCGGGCGGCGCTGATCGAAGCCCTGCTGGCCCGCGAGGCGGGAGATGAGGGCGTGCCGGCGCTGTCAGTCGAGGCGCGCCACGTGCTCATGACATATCGGTGGCCAGGCAACATCCGCCAGCTTGGTCATGTGCTGCGGCTGGCCCTGACCCTCGCGGAAGGGGAGGAGGAGATCGGCCTGCAGCATTTGCCCGAGGAGCTGCTGGCCGACTTCGATGATGCGGTGGCGCAGCAGGCTGCTCCCCTGCGGGGCAACGAGGTGTGTCTGCGTGACATCGAGCTCGAGGCGGTGAGGGCGGCCATGGCGCGCAATGGCGGCAACGTGTCGGCCACCGCGCGCAGCCTGGGGGTGGCGCGGGCGACCCTCTACCGCAAGCTCAAGTTGCTCGGGCTGGCCTGAGCCTGGGCCGGGGACCCCGGGGCGGGGCCCGGGAGTCAGGGGG
>WBTZ01000099.1 GCA_009026175.1 Zoogloea sp.
CTTCTTGGGCAGCGCCGCGCCTGCCGCTGCGTCGCCGCCCAAGAAGCCGGCGGCGCGGGGCTGGCCGGGCGTCGGGCCGCAGCTGGCCGAGCGCCTGGCGAAGATCGACGTTTTCTCGGCAGCCGACCTGATCCTCCATTTGCCCCTGCGTTACGAGGATGAAACCCACCTGACCCTGCTGGCGGACGTGCGCCCGGGCATGCCGGCCCAGTGCGAGGTGGAGGTGTTGTCCTGCGAAGTCACCCTGCGGCCCCGCCGCCAGCTGGTGGCGCGGGCTGCCGATGCCAGCGGCGAGGTGATGCTGCGCTTCGTGCATTTCTACCCCAACCAGCAGAAGCAGCTGGCCGTGGGGGCCCGCCTGCGCATCTTCGGTGAGCTGCGCGACGGCTTCTTCGGGGCCGAGATGATCCACCCGCGGGTCCGCCCGGTGGCCGCTGGCGAGCCTCTGCCGGACAGTCTCACGCCGATCTACCCCACCACCGCCGGTCTCGCCCAGTCGGCCCTGCGCAAGCTGGTGGCCGGCGCGATGCGCCACAACGCCCTGCGCGACGAGCTGCCGGACGAACTGCGCCGCCGCCTCAACCTGCCGGCCTTGCCCGATGCCCTGCGCCTGCTCCACGCACCGCCGCCGTCGGTGTCGGCCCTGGACATCGAAGACCGGGGGCATCCGGCGTGGCAGCGCATCAAGCTGGACGAACTGCTGGCCCAGCAGATCTCCCTGCGCCGGGCCTACGCGGCCCGCCGCGCCAAGAACGCCCCGTCGCTGCCCCCGCGCGACCGCCTCACCCGTGACCTGCTCGAACAGCTCCCCTTTGCCCTGACCGGCGCCCAGAGCCGGGCCTTTGCCGAGATCGCCCGCGACCTGGCTTCCGACCACCCCATGCAGCGTCTGCTGCAGGGCGACGTGGGCAGCGGCAAGACCTGCGTCGCCGCGCTGGCCATGCTGCAGGCCGCCGAGAACGGCCGCCAGGCGGTGCTGATGGCACCCACCGAGATCCTCGCCGAGCAGCACTACCGCAAGCTTGCGGTGTGGCTGGCGCCCCTCGGCATCGAGGTGGCGTGGCTGTCCGGCAGCCGTCGTAAAAAGGAGCGTGAGGCGACCATGGCCCGCCTGGCCAGCGGCGAGATTCTCCTCGCTGTGGGGACCCATGCCCTCATCGAAGACCCGGTGGCCTTGCCGCTGCTCGCCCTGGCGGTGGTGGATGAACAACACCGTTTCGGCGTGCGCCAGCGCCTGGCCCTGCGCGAAAAGGGCCAGGCTGGCGAATCGCCGCACATGCTGATGATGTCGGCCACGCCCATCCCGCGCACCCTGGCGATGAGCTACTACGCGGACCTGGACGTGTCGGTGCTCGACGAGCTGCCGCCCGGCCGCACGCCCATCGTCACCAAGCTGATCAAGGACGAGCGTCGCGACGAGGTGATCCAGCGGGTCCGCGACGCCTGCCTGCAGGGGCGCCAGGCCTACTGGGTGTGTCCGCTGATCGAGGAGTCCGAGGCGCTCCAGCTGAAGACCGCCCAGGAAAGCTACGAGATGCTCTCCGAGGCGCTGCCGGAGCTGAAGATCGGCCTGGTCCACGGGCGCCTCAAGAACGACGAGAAGTCCGCCACCATGGCTGCCTTCGTGGCCAACGAGGTGCAGGTGCTGGTGGCCACCACGGTGATCGAGGTCGGGGTGGACGTGCCCAATGCCAGCCTGATGGTGATCGAGCATGCCGAGCGCTTCGGCCTCGCCCAGCTGCACCAGCTGCGTGGCCGGGTCGGGCGGGGTGTGCATGAATCCGTGTGCATCCTGCTGTTCGCCCAGCCCCTGTCGCAGACCGGGCGGGAGCGCCTGAAGGCCATCTACGAGCATACCGACGGCTTCGTGATCGCCCGCGAGGACCTGCGCATCCGCGGGCCCGGCGAGTTCATCGGCGCCCGCCAGAGCGGCGTGCCGCTGCTGCGCTACGCCGACCTGGAAGAGGACGCCGCGCTGGTGGACATCGCCCGCGGCCTCGCCGAGGACATCCTGCGCGACATGCCGCGGGTGGCGGATGCCGTCACCGCCCGCTGGTTCGGCGGGCGGGCGGCCCTGCTCAAGGCCTGATCCGGCCGGTCATTAAGAGGGCGGCTGGTCGCCCATGCGGCGGCGCACTACAATGCGGCGGCTTCATCCACCCCATTGACCGATCCGTTCATGACCCTCGCCCACTTCCCGGGCCGCGATCCCTTCCGCATGGCCGCCTGGCGCGCGCCCCGCGGCATGCGCGGCTGGCTTGCCGACGACAGCTCCCTGACGGCGCGCATCCGCTCCCGTTGCGGGCGCTTTGCGCTGCAGGTCGTCAGCCAGGGCAAGGGGAGAGTGCTGCCCGACGAGATGGCCGCCCTCGGCATCCATCGCCATGGCAACCTGTGGCAGCGGGAGGTCCTGCTGATCGCAGACGGCAAGGCCGTCGTCTTCGCCCGCTCACTGGTGGCCGCCACCACCATCCCGGCCGCCTGGCACCTGCTCCACGGACTGGGCGGGCGGCCGCTGGCGGCAGTATTGTTCGACGATCCGCGGGTGCGGCGCTCGCCCCTCGAAGCCGCCCGCCTGGATGCCCGCGATCCCCGCTGGCACCGTGCCGCCGCCGCTGCCCGCAGCACCGACCTGCCGCCCCTGTGGGCCCGGCGCTCGGCCTTTCGCCGGGACGGTGCGCCGCTGCTGGTCACCGAAGTCTTCCTGCCCGCAATCCGGAATCTTGCCCCATGAGTAGCCTGAGCCTTTCCCAGCGCTTGTCCGAGTACGGCAAGCTGATGCGCATCGACAAACCCATCGGCATCCTGCTGCTCCTGTGGCCGACCCTGTGGGCCCTGTGGGTGGCCGGCGAGGGGCGGCCGGCGCTGCTGGTGGTGCTCATCTTCACGCTGGGCACGGTGCTGATGCGCTCGGCCGGCTGTGTCATCAACGATTACGCGGACAAGGACTTCGACGGCCACGTGGAGCGGACCCGCAACCGCCCCCTGGCGGCCCGCCGGGTCAGCCCGAGGGAGGCCCTGCTGCTGGCCGCCGGGCTGTCGCTGGTGTCGCTGCTGCTGATCCTGCCGCTCAACCGCCTGACCATCGCCCTGAGCGTGCCGGCGCTGTTCCTGGCCGGCAGCTATCCCTTCACCAAGCGCTTCCTGGCCATCCCCCAGGCCTACCTGGGCATCGCCTTCGGCTTCGGCATTCCGATGGGCTTTGCCGCCGTGACCGGGGCGGTGCCGGTCGAGGCCTGGGTGATGCTGCTGGCCAACATCTTCTGGGCGGTGGCCTATGACACCGAGTACGCCATGGTGGACCGCCCCGACGACCTCAAAATCGGCATCAAGACCTCGGCGATCACCTTCGGCCGCTTCGAGGTGAGCGCCATCATGATCTGCTATGCGTTGACCCTGGCCCTGCTGGCCTGGGTCGGCCTGCGCACCGGCGCCGGCGCCTTCTTCCTGGCCGGCCTGGCGGGCGCCGCCGGGCTGATGGGCTACCACTACACCCTGATCCGTGAGCGCGACCGCCCGCGCTGTTTCAAGGCCTTTTTGCACAATAACTGGGTCGGCGCGACGATCTTCGCCGGCTGGGCGGCGGATTACCTGTTCCGCGCGCCGATCTGAGAAAGCCAGGAGAGTTTCATCATCATGAAGGACGCCAGAAACGCACCCTGCCCCTGTGGCAGCGGGCGCAAGTACAAGCAATGCTGCGCCCTGAAGGTAGCCCAGCCGGCGGCGGGGCCGAGTGCCGGCGCCCAGCAGAACCTGGTTGACCTGTTCCGTGCCGAGCGTTTTGCCGAACTCGAGAGGCAGGCGATGGCCCTGGCAAAACGATGGCCGGGGCATGGGCCGAGCTGGAACTTCGTCGGCGTGGCCCAGCTGGCCCAGCGCAAGGATGCCTTCGAGGCGCTGGAGCGTGCGGCGACCCTGCTGCCGAACGACCCGACGGCCCAGAACAATTTCGGCAATGCGCTCAAGGAGAAGAAGCGTCTGGACGAGGCGGCAGGGCGTTTTGCCCGTGCCATCGCACTGCGTCCGGATCATGCCCGCGCCCACCTCAACCTGGGGGCGGTGCTGAAGGATATGGGGCGCCTCGAGGAGTCCATCGTGCATTCACGGCGTGCCCTGGCCCTGAATCCGGACTACCCGGAGGCGATGTGCAATCTGGGGATTGCCTTGAGTCTGCTGGGGCGTCCGCTGGAGGCGGCGCCTGTCCTCAGGCAGGCCCTGGCCCGTAGGGCGAAGTTTGTCGAGGCCCATATCGGTCTCGGGATGACCCTGTGCGGCCTGGGTGACCTGCAAGGTGCGGAAGATGAATTGCGGCGGGCGCTGGCGATCGATCCAGACTCCCTGGATGCGCAGACCATCCTGATTTTTGCGCTCAACTATCAGCCGGGCAAGCCCCACGAGCTGTTGTTGGACGAGGCGCGCCGCTTCGGCGCCGTGGTTGCCCGCCAGGCCAAGCCATTCGAGCAGTGGCCCAATGTGCGCGACCCGGAGCGCCGCCTGAGGGTCGGGTTCGTCTCGGGCGATTTCTGCCAGCATCCGGTGGCCCAGTTCCTCGAGCACGTGCTGGAGGCGTTGAAAAACGATCAGGGACATCGCCTGGAGCTTGTTGCGTACCATGCCCGGCCGTATTCCGATGCGTTCACTGAGCGCCTGCGCAGCCATTTTTCCGAATGGAGGGATGTGGCAGAGCAAGAGGACGAGGCCCTGGCCGAGCAGGTCCGGGCCGACGGCATCGATATCCTCATCGACCTGTCCGGCCACACCTCCCACAGCCGTGTGGCCATGTTCGCCTGGAAACCGGCCCCGGTGCAGATGACGTGGTTGGGATATCTCGCCACGACGGGGGTGTCCGCCATCGACTACCTGCTGGCGGATCCGCTGGTGTTGCCGGAGGCGCTGGAGGGGGCCTTCACCGAGCGTATCGTGCGCATGCCGAAGAGCTACCTGTGCTTTACGCCGCCGGAGCACGATGCGCCTGTCGCCGCGCTGCCGGCGATGGCTGACGGGGTGGTCACCTTCGGGAGCTTCAATAATTTCAACAAGCTCAACGAGGTCGTGCTGGACCTGTGGGCACGCATCCTCCGGGAGGTGCCGGCCAGCCGTCTGCTGATCAAGACGCGTCAGCTGGCTGATCCAAAGATGCAGGAGCGCGTGGCTGGTTTTTTTGCGGAGAGAGGGGTGTCGGCCGATCGCCTCAGGCTGTTCGGCCACGTCTCACCCGAAGCCCACCTGGCGATGTACGGCCAGGTGGACATCGCCCTCGATCCGTTTCCGTATCCTGGCATCACCACGACCGTCGAGGCATTGTGGATGGGCGTTCCGGTGCTGAGCCTGGCGGGAGACAGTTTCATGGGGCGCCAGGGGGTCGGCTTGCTGACCCACGTGGGCCTGGAGGACTGGATTGCGGTGGATGCGGGCGACTACCTGGACCGGGCCGTCAGGCACGCGGCCGATCTCGAGGCCCTCGGCCGCATACGCAGCGAACTGCGGGCCGGCCTGCAGGCTTCACCGGTCTTCGATAGAAAGGGTTTTGCCGTGGATTTCGAGGCGGTGTTGCGGCAGGTGTGGACGGAGTGGTGCGGCCGCTGAGGAAGTCAGTTGTGGCGTGGCGAATTTGCTGAGGGGGCCTGCAGCAAGGGCGTCAGCAGGGACAGGGTTCGCTGGGTGGCACCCCGGTGCCGCTGGGCGAAGTCCAGGCCGGCAGCGCCGAGGGCCTTGCGCCGGGTCGGGTTGCGCAGCAGTTCCAGGGCAAGTGTCAGTCCCTGGGTGAGGTCTCCGGCCCGCAGGGCGGCGCCGGCCTCGATGGCTTGTTCGCAGACCACCTTGAAGTTGAAGGTGTGGGGGCCGACGATGACGGGGCAGCCCGTGGCGCTGGCCTCGATGGGGTTTTGGCCGCCCAGCTCCTTCCAGGACCCGCCGATCAGCGCCAGGTCGGCCGCATGGTAGTAGGCATACATCTCGCCCATGGAGTCCCCCAGCCAGACCCGGGTGTCGGCCATCACGGGGTCATTGCCCGAGCGCCGCTGCAGGCTGAGCCCGGCGCGCCTGACCCGCCGGGCGACCTCGTCGAAGCGCTGGGGGTGGCGGGGAACCAGCACCAGCAGGACCTCGGGTGGGCAGAGGTTCGCAAAGGCATCCAGGAGAACTTCCTCTTCACCCTCACGGGTGCTGGCGGCCAGAAGCACCTGGCGCGGACCGAAACGGTTGCGGAATTCAGCGCCGAGGGCCTGCATGGCGGGTGGGGGCGTGATGTCGAACTTGATGTTGCCGGTCACTGCGACGTAACGGGCACCAAGCCGGCTCAGGCGCTGGCTGTCGCCCTCGGTCTGCGCGCCGATCGCCGACAGGCCGGCGAAGGCGTTCCGCGCCAGCGCGCCGGCGCGCCCATAGCCACGGGCGGAGCGTTCGGACAGGCGCGCATTGACCATCACCAGCGGTACGCCCTGGCGCTGGCAGCCGGCGATCAGGTTGGGCCACACCTCGGTCTCCATCAGGATGCCGATACGGGGGCGGAAATGGCGCAGGAAACGCTCGACCGCCGCCGGCAGGTCGTAGGGTAGGTAGACACTCTGCACCCGGGGGTGCAGCTTGCCGAAGAGCTCGATGGCGGTTGCGCGCCCGGTGGGGGTCATGTGGGTCAGCAGCAGGCTGCACTCGGGATGGGCCTCGAGCAGGGCTTGCACCAGCGGCGCGCTGGCCCGGGTTTCGCCGACCGAAACGGCGTGCAGCCAGATCACCGGACCGCCGAAGCGAACCGTATGGCGACCGATCCGTTCTCCCAGGTGGTGCAGGTATTCGGGCTGGCGACGTCCGCGCCACAGCAGGCGCAGGCCGGCCAGGGGGAGGGCCAGATACCAGAGGGCGGTGTAAAGGGCTCGAAGGATCAAGGGGATAGCTTGAGCTGCAGGGATGCGAAGTATAACTGTCGTTGCAGACGACACGCTTGCCTTGCCGCGCCGATTTACCCTGTCATCCTCCCGTGCGAGAATCCGGGGCTGTTGGCCGTTTATTCGGTCGTCCTTTTTTGGCCACGAGCCGGTCTGTTGCGCTCAATTCCACGACATTCTTCTGCGACCATGAAAATTCTCGTTACCGGCGCTGCCGGTTTCATCGGCATGCACACCAGCCAGCTCCTGCTGGCACGAGGCGATCAGGTGGTCGGTCTCGACAATCTCAACGATTACTACGAGGTCCAGCTCAAGCATGATCGCCTGGCCCGCCTGACGCCCCACGAGAACTTCCGTTTCGTGAAGCTCGATGTGGCCGACCGGGAAGGCATGGACAAGCTCTTCGCCGAAGAGAAGTTCGACCGGGTCATCCATCTGGCCGCCCAGGCCGGCGTGCGCTACTCACTGGTCAATCCCCATGCCTATGTCGAGAGCAACCTGACCGGCTTCATGAACATCCTGGAAGGCTGCCGCCACAACAAGGTGCAGCACCTGGTCTATGCCAGCAGCTCCAGCGTGTATGGCGGCAACACCAGGATGCCGTTCTCGGAGCATGACAGCGTCGATCATCCGGTCAGCATCTACGCGGCCACCAAGAAGGCCAACGAGCTGATGGCCCATACCTACAGTCACCTGTATGGCCTGCCGACCACCGGGCTGCGCTTCTTCACCGTGTATGGCCCGTGGGGCCGGCCCGACATGGCGCTGTTCCTGTTCACCAAGGCGATCCTCGAAGGGCGCCCGATCGACGTCTTCAACCACGGCAAGATGAAGCGCGACTTCACCTACGTTGACGACATCGTGCAGGGCGTCGTCAAGACCCTCGATCACGTGGCCGAGCCCGATGCGGCCTACAACGCCGACAGCCCCGATCCCGGCACCAGCAACGTGCCTTACCGGGTCTTCAACATCGGCAACAACGATCCGGTCGAGTTGATGGCCTTCGTCGAGGCCATCGAGAGCGCCCTGGGCATCGAGGCCACCAAGAACTTCCTGCCGCTGCAGGACGGCGACGTGCCCGCCACCTACGCCAATACCGATGCCCTGAACGCGTGGACCGGCTTCGTGCCTGCCACCCCGGTGCCGGTGGGAATCGGGCGCTTTGTGGAGTGGTACCGGGGTTACTACGGGAAGTAATTGCTTGCACAAAGGCCCCCCCGACGCGAGGCGCGGGCGGCACTTTGTGTGATCGTCCGATGGCGCGTCGGTTAAACTGTCGGTTGCGTCTGTCGGATTACCTTGAACGATGAAACCACGTTTCGCCCTCGGCATGCTCGCCGCGAGCCTGCTGAGCCTGCCTGGCCCCACTTTCTCCGCCACCACCCCCGCATCCGAACCGGCTCCCCTGGTGGTGTTCCAGGCCTATCCGGTGCGCCTGCAGGCCGCCCGGGATGCCGTGGAGAAGGCCGGGCAAGGTGGGCGGGCGGATGCGTTGAAGCTGGCCGCGGCCCTGAATGAGCTGGCGGCCATCCACATCCTCAATGCCGACTACCTCGAGGCGGAGGACGCACTCGAGCGCGCGCTTTCCATCCGTGAGCGCCAGCTGGGCGCCGACCACCCTGACGTGGCGACCACGCTTGGCAACCTGGGACTGGTCCATCTCGGCCAGGGGCGCCTGGACAAGGCCGAGGCACCCCTCGAGCGAGCCCTGGCCATCCGCGAGAACGTGCGCGGCTACGCCAGCGTCGAAGTGGCCAATTCCCTGAACAACCTGGGTGTCTTCCGCAAGGCTTCGGGCGAATACGCCCGCGCCGCGCTGCTGCACAAGCGCGCCCTGGCGCTGCGCGAGCGGGCCCTGTCGCCGACGCATCCGGACGTGGCCATGTCCCTGGCCAACCTGGCCGAGCTGTACCGTGCCCAAGGTCTCTTCCCGGCAGCCGAAACCCTGCAGACGCGCGCCCTGGCGATCCGTGAAAAGGCGCTGTCCGCCGATCATCCCGACCTCGCCGCCTCGCTGGCCGACCAGTGCGAGCTGCTGCGCGAGCAGGGGCGCTACGCCCAGGCCGAGGGGCTGTGTCAGCGTGCCCTGGAGATCAGCGAGAAGGCGCTCGGCAGCGAGCATCCCGATGTGGCGCGGGCGCTGCTGGTCAAGGCTGATCTGTACCGGGCCCAGTACCGTTTGGCCGCCGCCGAACCCCTTTACCGGCGTGCCCTCAACATCCTTGAGAAGCGTCTCGGCCGCAAGCATCCCGAGCTCGCCACGGCCCGGATCCGGCTGGGCGAACTGTACATGGACCAGCGCCAGCATGTGCTGGCGGAGCGCCTGTTCCAGCAGGCGCGGGAGATCCGGGAGGAGCGCCTGGGGCGGAACCATCCTGACTACGCCGATGTGCTCGTCCGGCTGGCCCGGGCGGCGAGCGCCCAGGGGCGCCAGCAGGAGGCCGACGAGGGGCTCGACCAGGCCTTCCTGATCCTCGGCGAGCGCGCCTGGGCCGATCATCCTTCGCTCAATCTGGCCGAACTGACGCGGGCCCGGGTGGCGGTGGCACGTGGCGACCTCGCACGTGCCGAGCCGCTGTACCGGCGCGCCCTGGCCATGCGCGAAAAGAATCTTCCGGCGGGCCATCCCGCAGTCGCCCGGGCGCGTACCGAGCTGGCCGAACTCTACCGCCTGCAAGGCCGCTACGTGGATGCGGTGCCCCAGTTCACCCGCTCCCTCGATGCCCTCGAAAAGATCTTCGGCACGACCCATCCCGAGCTGATGGCGCCGTTGACCGGGCTGGCCGCAATCAGTCGGGCCAAGGGCGAGCAGCGCGCCACCGAAGGCTATGACAAGCGCCTTCTGGCCGTTCAGGAGGCCTGGCTGGGGCCTGATCATCCGACCGTGCTGGCCTTGCTGGAAAGCCAGGCCGATGCCTACTTGGCCAGCAGGCGCTATACCGATGCCGCGCCGCTCTACACCCGCCTGATCGCCGGCAGCGAGATCCGCATGGGGGCATCCAGCCCCGCGTTCGATGCCCTGCTGGAGCGGGTGGCCGGCATTCACAAGGCCAACGGCAACCAGGCCGAGGCCGAACTCTTGTACCGGCGGCTGCTGGCGCTGCGTGAGGCGCGTCCGGGGGCTGACGCGGATCCGTCGATTCCCGCCCTGCGCCTGATGCTGGCGGATCTGGCCTTCGCCCAGGGGCGCTACGTGGATGCGGCGACCGATTACCGCTACCTGCTGGAAACCCGCGCGGCGGTCTTTCATGACGGCAACGTCCAGACGGGGGTGCTGCTCAACAACCTCGGTGAGTCCCTGCGCCTGCAGGGCAAGAGTGAAGAGGCCGAGGCGAGCTACCTGCGCGCCATCGCCATCCTGCGCCGTGCCGGCGGGCCGCAACACCCCGAGCTGGCGAATACCGAGAACAACTACGGCATTTCCCTCTTCAACCGCAAGGCCCTTGCCGAGGCCGAGCCGCACCTGCTTGAAGCCCTGCGCATCCGGGAGCAGGTGCTGGCCCCGACCGACCTGGACCTCGCCACCTCCCTCAACAACGTTGCCAGCCTGCGCATCGCCCGCGGCGATTCGGCTGGCGCCGTGCCCTTGCTTGAGCGTGCGCGGGTCATCGCCGACAAGCATCCCCAGGGTGGAGCGCTGAAGGCCGGCATCCGCCGCATGCTCGAGTCCGCCCGCGGCGCGAGCCAGGGCAAGGGCGACGCGCAGTGAGCGTATCCGGCGCCACCCGGCTCTTTTTCGGGGCCGGTGCCAGCCGGCAAGGACATGGACTTTCAAGTGACTGAACAGACAGCCTCTTCCGACCAGCCCCCGCGCCCCATGCTGGGTGAAATGCTGATTGCCGATGGCAAGCTCGGGGTCCGCGACCTGGAGCGTGCCCTGTCGGCTCAGGCCGAAATGGGTGGCATGCTGGGCACCGTGTTGGTGCGCCTGGGCGTGGTGTCCGACCTGGATGTGGCGCGGGTGCTGTCCAGGCAACTGGAGTTGCCGCTGCGCACCGCAGACTCCTTCTCGGCCGATCTGCCCCTGCCCGAGGGGGTTTCTCCCGACTTCCTGCGCGCCCACCGGGTGTTGCCCCTGTCCGAGGTGGACGGGGTGCTGACGGTGGCTTGTGTCGAGCCCCAGAACCCCTTCATCGCCAAGGCCCTGTCCCTGGCCACTGGGCTCCAGGTGCGGGTGGCCATCGGCCTCGAGACAGAGATCGAGGCCGCGCTGAAGAACCTGCTCGAGGCGCCGCCTGAAGAAGAGGATGAACTCGGCCGCAGCGGTGATTTCGACGAGGGCGGCGACTTCATCGAGCACCTCAAGGACCTCGCCAGCGAAGCGCCGGTGATCCGACTGGTGAATCACATCGTGGCGCGGGTCATCGACCTGAAGGCCTCCGACATCCACCTGGAGCCCTTCGACGACGGGCTCTACGTGCGCTACCGGGTGGACGGAGTGATCCAGGTCGGCGAGGTGGTGGCACCCTCGATGGCGCCGGCCGTGGTGTCGCGGGTCAAGCTGCTGGCCCACCTCAACATCGCCGAGCGGCGTCTGCCCCAGGATGGCCGCATCAACTTGCGGATCAAGGGGCGGGAGCTCGACCTGCGGGTGTCCACGGTGCCCACCGTGCATGGCGAGAGCGTGGTGATGCGGGTCCTCGACCGGGCCAGCATCCGCTTCAGCCTCAACGAGATGGGGTTCAGCGCGGACACCCTGCGTGTCTTCGAGTCGCTGCTGCAGCGTCCCCACGGCATCCTGCTGGTGACCGGCCCGACCGGCTCCGGCAAGACCACCACCCTGTATGCCGCGTTGGGTAAGCTGGATGCCCGCGCCACCAAGATCATCACCGTCGAGGATCCGGTCGAATACCAGCTCGGCGGGATCAACCAGATCCAGGTCCATCCGCAGATCGGCCTGAGCTTTGCGAGCGCGCTGCGGGCCATCCTGCGCCAGGATCCGGACATCATCATGATCGGTGAAATGCGGGACGGAGAAACCGCCCAGATCGCCGTGCAGTCGGCCCTCACCGGCCACTTGGTGCTGTCTACCCTGCACACCAACACGGCGGCCGGGGCGGTGATCCGTCTGCAGGACATGGGGCTGGAGCGTTACCTGATCACTTCGTCGGTGAACGGGGTGCTGGCCCAGCGCCTGGTTCGCAGGCTGTGCACCGCCTGCAAGTCGCCCCTGGAGCTGGATGAGAGCGTGCTCGAGCGCAGCGGCCTGAAGCGTTTCATGCCGGCCAGCAGCCGGCAGGTCTACAACCCGGTGGGTTGCCCGGCCTGCCGCCAGACCGGCTATTCGGGCCGGACCGGCATCCACGAGCTCTTCGTGCTGGGGGAGGACATGCACCAAGCCATCATCTCCGGTGCCGACGCGACCGAGTTGCACGAAACCGCCCGCAGGTCGGGCATGTTCACCCTGTACGAAGACGGCCTGCGCAAGGTCGCCGCGGGCGAGACCAGCCTGGAGGAAGTCCTCCGCGTGACCCAGGACCAGGGGCATGCCTGAGTACGCCTACCAGGCGGCCGATGCCAGGGGGGCGCGCCGCGATGGAGTCATCGAGGCGGCCTCCGAGGACGCGGCTTTGCGTACCCTGCGGGCCAGGGGCCTGACGCCCCTGCGCGTATCCGCCCGGGCCGATGCGGCTGCGCCCGGCGCGGGTGCCATCCCCGCAGCCGGCGCCAGGGCCGCGGCCAAGGGCAAGCCGAACCAGGTGGACCTGCTCGGTTTCACGTCCGAGCTGGCCATCATGCTGCGCGCCGGGCTGTCCCTCGACCGGGCCCTCAAGGTGCTCATCGGCATGAGCCACAAGGCCTCGGTGGGGGCGCTGCTGGCCGGTGTGCTGGACGCGGTCAAGGGCGGTGCGCCCCTCAGCCGGGCGATTGCGCCGCACCGGGAGTTCTTCGGCGATTTCTACATCAACATGGTGCGATCCGGCGAGATCGGCGGCCAGCTCAGCGAGGTGCTGACGCGCTTGGTCGAGCACCTGGAGCGGATCCGGGCCCTGCGCGAAAGCGTCATTTCGGCGATGATCTACCCGGCCATCCTGCTGCTGGTGGCGGTGATCTCGGTGGTGGCGATGCTGGGCTTCGTGGTGCCCCAGTTCGAATCCCTCTTCAAGGACATGGGGGATGCCCTGCCCACGCCGACCCGCATCGTGGTCGCGGTGGGGCATTTCTTCACCGATTACGGCCTGTTCCTGGCGGTGGGTGTGTTCCTGGCCGGAGGTGCCGCCACCAAATGGCTGGCCTCGCCCGCCGGCCGGCAGTGGTGGCAGGGGTGGATCCTGCGGGTGCCGGTGTTCGGGCGCATCTTCCTCAAGTACGAGATCACCCGCTTCACCCGATCCCTGGGCACCCTGCTGGGTAATGGTGTGCCGGTCATCTCGGC
Organism: Zoogloea sp.; assembly: GCA_009026175.1. Classification (GTDB taxonomy): domain Bacteria; phylum Pseudomonadota; class Gammaproteobacteria; order Burkholderiales; family Rhodocyclaceae; genus Zoogloea. The sequence continues at coordinate 13,261 of WBTZ01000099.1, forward strand.
GCTCAACATCGCCACCGAGACGGTGGGCAATGTGCATGTGCGCAGCGCCTTCAGCGGGGTCGCCCCGGCGATGAAGGGGGGCGGCCGGATGACCGAGGCCTTGCACAAGACCGGGCTTTTTGAACCGATGGCGATCAATCTGGTCCGTGTCGGAGAGGAAACCGGCAGGCTCGACAGCATGATGCTGGAACTGGCCCGCATCCTCGACCGGGAGGTGGAGACCAGCATCAAGCGGGGCCTCACCCTTCTCGAACCCTTGCTAATTCTGACCCTCGGCGTGATGATCGCCGGGATCATCGTCTCCATCCTGATGGGCATCCTGTCCGTCAATGATCTGGCGGTTTAGCCTTGTTTTACTTAGAAATCCGGAGTTTCCATGGTGCATGATTCCCCTTCCTACCGCCGCGCGAAAGTCGCCGGCTTCACGCTGGTCGAACTGCTGGTGGTGCTGGCCATCCTGACCCTGCTGGTCGGTCTCGTCGGCCCGCGCATGCTCAACCAGCTCGGCGGTGCCAAGAGCAAGACGGCCGGTGTGCAGATCAGCGATCTCGAGAAATCCCTCGAGTTGTTCAAGCTCAGTGTCGGGCGCTTCCCCACCGATGAAGAAGGTCTGGAAGCCCTGGTCAAGAAGCCCGCGTCCGCCAATGGCTGGGATGGCCCCTACCTGAAGGGGGGTACGGTGCCCCTCGACCCCTGGAACAACCCCTACAAATACAAGCGTGCGGCCAATGGTGCCGAGGTCGAGATCCTGTCCCTGGGCGCTGACGGGGCGCCGGGTGGCGAGGGTGAGAACGCCGACGTCCGTAATGGCAAGTAGTGTTGCAGGCCCGGCCATCAGGCCGGGCCGCACGAGGGCGCGACGCGCCTTCGCAGGTTTCACCCTCATCGAACTGATCGTCGCCTTCGCGGTGGTCGCGCTGTTTCTGGGGCTGGCGCCGGTGGCCTTCGGCAAGCTGATGGAGGCGTCCCATTACCGCAGCACTGTCCGCCATATGCTGGCCGGCATGGTGGCGGCGCGTCAGCAGTCCATCACCAGCGGTCGGAGCACTGTTTTTTCGGTGGATCTGGAGAAGCGTCTGTTCGGCCCCGAGGGGAAGATGGATGACAGCTTTCCCGAGTCGGTGCAGGTGCGCCTGGTGGTGGCGGGGGTCGAGTCGGACCGTCGCGGCGGCAGTATCCGCTTCTACCCTGGGGGAGGTGCCACCGGTGGCAGCGTGGATGTGCTGCGTCCGTCGGGCGAGGGCGTGCGCCTGCGGGTGGACTGGCTGCTCGGCTCGGTGAGCCAGGAGCCCATCAGCCGATGAGTGCGCTCCGTGCCCGTCGTCAGGCAGGCTTCTCCCTCCTCGAAGTGCTGGTGGCCTTCGCCATCATGGCGATGTCCCTGGTGGTGCTTTACCGCACCAGCGGTGGCAGCGTGAAGGCTGTGGCGGATGCCGAGCTCTATGACCGGGCCGTGCGCACGGCCAGGTCCGTGCTGGCCATGCAGGACGGTGTGCCGCCTGCAGGGCTGGCCCTGGATGGCGAGGATGCCGGGATGCGCTGGCAGCTGCGTACCTCGCCTTATCCGGTCCCGGCGGCCAATGGGCCGGTGGTGCCCCTGCATCGGGTTGAGGTGGTGGTCTTCTTCGGCAGTGACGGCGCCCGATCAATCAGTCTTGCCGGTCTGTTGCCCCAGTTCAAGGCGCCTCCCGGGGGGCCGCAGTGAGACGTATGCAAATGTCGCGGCACGGCGGCTTCACCCTGGTCGAGCTGATCATCTCCCTGGTCATAGTCTCCGTCATCATGGTCGGTCTGCTGACAGCCATGCGCTCTTTCGGGATCACCGACGAGAAGCTCGAGAAGCGCCTTTCGCAGGCCGACGAGCGGCGCGTGGTCTCGGCTTTTCTCGAGGATGTGCTCGGCCAGGCGATGCTGAAGCCCCGTCTGGCGATGGTCGGCAAGCCCGAGGAAAGCAGCTTTGTCGGCGCTCCGGACAGTCTGGAGTGGATCGGCGTGATGCCCGCCCGGCACGGTGCCGGAGGTTTGCACCATTTCCGGCTCTACTGGGCGGGCGACGGACGCAGCGCGGCCTTGATGCTTGCCTACCTGCCTTTCGCAGGGCTGGAGGTGCTGCCCGACTGGAACTTGGCCGAGCGCCGCGTGCTGGTCGAGGATGTGAGCGGCTTTGCCCTGCGCTACCAGCTCGAGGATGGCGGGGAGTGGTTGGGCCAGTGGCGCAGCACGGTGGATTCCCGTCAGGTGGGCCGGGTGGGTGTGGCCCTGGCGGCGGGGGGCGCGGAGTGGCCCCTGTTGGTGGTGCCAGTGCGCAGTCTAGTCAATCCGGGCGCCATGGGGCGGATCGTCAATGGACCCTAGGATGCGTGTGCGTGGCGCCTCGCGGCAGCGGCAACAGGGCTATGCCCTGGTCGCGGTGATGTGGATGGTCAGTGCGCTGATGATACTGGTCTCCGCGCTGGCCTTTCAGGCGCGCACCGAGATCCGTGTGGTTTCGGCGGGGCGTGATGCCTTGACCGCGGCGACCCATGGTGATGCCGCCATCCAGCTGGTTCTTGCCGCCATGGCGGCCGATCCGCGCACCTTCATTTCCCGGCGCAGCGTCGACGTGGAATTCGAAGGGAAGGTGATCCGTGTGGTCGTGACCCCGCTCAACGGCCTGGTCTCCCTCAATGGGGCGCCCGCGCCGCTGCTGGAGGCCTTGCTGGTGCATGCGGCCGGGCTTGACCCCGCCCTCGCCGGAGTGCTGGCGGAGCGGATCGTTGACTGGCGGGACGTAGATTCGGAACCCATGCCGAGGGGCGCCGAGGCGCCCGATTACCTGGCGGCCGGCAGTCCCTACCGGCCTCGCAACGGGCCTTTCGAGGCGCCCGAGGATCTGCTTCAGGTGCTTGGAGTGGACCTGGAAACCTATGATAAAATCAGGGACTTGATCACCGTCGATGGTGGTTCGTCGCTCATCAATCCGCTGGCGGCTCCGCAGGAGGTCTTGCTGGTGCTGGCCCGGGGCAATGCCGCTGTCGCCGGCAGGGTTGCCACTGTACGCGATGCGGGGCAAGTGCAGCTTGATACCACCAGTCTGATGCAGGAATTCACCGATCAATCCTCCTCCTTGCGTTTCCGGCTCCAGGCCCTTGTCCCGACGGGTGACGGCCGGGAGATCGTGCGTACCCAGGTTGTCGATGCCAGCCCCACTTCCTCTCCCCGTCTGCCGTGGCGCGTGATACGTGTCGAGCGTCCTTATGGCATCGGTGACATTTCCGGTGCGTCTCGCTGAATGACGTCTGCAAAGAATCAGTACAGCCTGTTCGGGCTGGACCTCGCTGCGGCAGGGCGCTACTTCGTGGAAGGCTGGCGGGAAGCCGGGGAATGGCCGGTGTTCCGCTGGATGAATCCGCGCCGGCCGGTGCGCGTCCTGGATGCGGCCGGGCAGGCCAGCGTGCGTCTCGGCCGGTCCTCGGCGGCGGTCGACTTCAAGGGGCAGGTCGATGCATGGGCGGTCGAGTTGCCCGAAGACCTCGTGCTCCGTCGGACCCTCGTGCTGCCGCAGTTGTCGGACGCGGATCTGGAGGCGGCCGTGGCGCTGGACGCCCGCGGGGCCAGCCCTTTTTCCGAAGCCGACCTGGTGTGGGGGTTCTCCCGCAGCGCCTCCGTTGATGGCCGCTCCCTGAAGATCGAAGCCGTGTTGTCGTCGCGCGCGCTGATCGGGCGGCATCTCGAGACTCTGGCTCCGGTGCTCGATGGACGCTCTCCGGAAGTCTGGGCAGGAGGGGCGGTGCCCATCCCCCTGAGGGGTTTTGGCGAGGAGGGTGCGCGGCGCGGGGTCGGTCTCGGCCGTGCTGCAATGATCTTCCTGCTGCTCGTCACCCTGACGCTCGCTGCGCTGGTGGCCTTGACGCCCTTGCTCCAGCTCAGGGAGCAGGCCCTCGATGCCATCGGCAAGAATGAGCGCCTGCTCAAGGCGGCCGCTCCCCAGGCGGCCCTGCGTGCCGACCTGATGCGCTTCAATGCCAATCTTGATCTGGTCGGCAAATATGTCGCCCAGTATCCCAATGCCCTGCTTGCGCTGGACGAGCTGTCCCGGCTGCTGCCCGACGATGTACTCGTCAATACCCTGGAGTTCAAGGGTGATGTCGTCCGCCTGTCCGGTCAGGCCGCCAATGCTGCCCGATTGCTGGATTTGCTGGCGAGCCAGCCCGGTTATGTCGATGTGAAGGCGCCCTCGGCCACCACCCGGGTGCAGGGCAGTACCAAGGAGTACTTCACCATCGAGTTCAAGATCCGCCGTGGGGACAAGGCGTCATGAGTCTTACCCGCCATCGCGCCGCCGTTTCCGTCGGGCTGACGGTTGCCGTCGTCCTGGCTGTGCTGGCTGCGGCAGGGTTCTATGCCTGGGAGCGCCAGCAGGCTGCGGAGTCGGCGCTGGCCGACATCGAGCCCCGTTATGCAAGGCTGCTGGGCTTGCAGAAGTCCGATGTGCCCCTCAAGAAAGCTGTGCTCGGCGCTTTCGAGGGGCTGCGCCGCTGGGCCTACCCGGCCGATCAGGATTCGGGCAAGGCGGGTAACGACGTGCAGCAGCGGGCGCGCCGGGCAGCGGAAGTCGGTGGCATGAACATCGTCAGCAGTCAGATCCTGCCGCCGCGGATGGATGGGGGGCTTGAGCAGATTCCGGTGTCCCTGACCCTGGAAGGGCCGGTGCAGAGCCTCCAGGCCACCCTGGCGAACATGACCGGAGATCGTCCTGCGATCTTCGTTGAAAGTCTTGGTCTGAGGGCCATCGACAAGGGTGACCCGAAGCAGCCCCAGCAGGTGTCGGCCAACCTGATTGTGCTTTCCCTGCGGATGCAGCCATGAGGGTCAGGCTCTGGCAGGTGCTCGTGGTGCTCGATCTCGCCCTGGTGGCGGGGTTGGCTGCGCTCTGGCTCGACGAGGATTTCGATCTCAAGAATGTCACGTGGCGCGCACCGGCGCCCATCGCTCCGGCGGCAGACTCGCTGCAACTGGCCCAGATCGAGGCGCCCATGAACGATCTGGCCAAACTCAACGCGACCAGCGAGCGCCCCCTTTTCTGGTTGAGCCGGCGACCGCCGCCTCCGCCTCCGCCTCCGGAGAAGACCGCCGAACAGCAGGAGCCGGATCCCTTTGCCGATATCCGCATCGTGGGTCTTGTCGATGCGGGGGGGGACAGCGCCGCCATGGTCCTGACCGGAGGCAAGTTCCGGCGCGTGCAGCTTGGCGAGCCCCTCGGGGCCTGGACACTGGATGGTGTGGAGGGCATGACGGCCCGCTTCAAGAGCGCGTCGTCCGGAGAGATGCGCACGGTGGACCTCAAGCACGCGGTGCAGGGCGCCGCCCCGGGTGGTGCCCAGGCGGGTGGGCCCGGTGGGGATGGTCCCAAGGTGACGGGGGCGGACGGCCGGGTCATGACCGTGACCGAGGCGATCGCCGACAGGCGGGCGCGCAGGGCTGCCTTGCTGGCAACCCGTAAAGCCTCACCCGCAAAGTGATTAAACAAACGGATTTTCGACGCATGAATCGGCTGCACTCTCTCGTTGCGAGCATTTTCCTGGCCCTGGGCTTGCAAACCAGCGCTCTGGCCCAGGAGTCGGGCGGGGCGGTTCCGTCGGTGGGGATCGGCATCGGGGCGCCTGTGTCCCAGGCTGTCTCGGCCGAGTCGTCGGGGCGTGCCGGCCAGGATCAGGCTGCGCCCAATGACGCCTACCGGGCCGAAGGCTCGGTGCCGCCAGCGCCGGCCGCCGCTCCCGCCGTGGAAGGGCGTCGCGGGCCGGTGCTCATCAAGGGGAACGATCAGGTTGTGAAGCTGCCGCCGTCGCGTACGCTGGTCTCGGCGGATGAGGCGGGTGTAGGTCTGCGTTTCGAGCAGGCGCCGGTCACTGAAGTCATTCATACGGTCTTCGGCAACATCCTCAAGCTCGACTACGCGATCGTGCCGCCCCTGACGGGCGACATCACGCTGCATACCCAGGGGCCCGTGCCCAAGGATCAACTGCTCAGCCTCATCGAGGCGCTCCTGCAGAACAACGGGATCGTCGTGGTTCCGGATGCGCACGGACGCTATCGCATCGGCAGGGCCGATGTCCTGAAAAGCGCGGTGCCGATTCCCCGCCGCGCGGATACCAACCTGCCCGGCTATGGCAGCGTGATCATCCCGTTGCAGAACATCGGTGCCGCAGAAATGGCCGATATCCTGCGCCCGGTGGCTCCCCCGGAGGCCTTCCTGAGAGTGGACACCCTGCGCAACCTGCTGGTGCTGGCAGGTTCCCGTAACCAGGTCGAAGGCTGGCTGGAGATCATCTCTACATTCGATGTGGATATTCTCAAGGGCATGTCCGTCGGGCTGTTCCCGCTCGAGAATTCGTCGGTGAAGGAAGTTGAGACCACCCTGCGCTCCCTGTTCTCCAGCGACGCGTCGGGCGCTTCCGCGCCGCGCACGCCGGCCGCCGGGGCGGGGGCTGGCGCGGGCGG
>WBTZ01000100.1 GCA_009026175.1 Zoogloea sp.
GTCTCCGTGCCTGCGGCCCAGCAGCCTGGCGCAGCGCCTGCTCCTGCCGCGCGTACGCCTGCCGCGTCTGTGCCGGCACAGGTGGCACCGGCGACCGTGGCAGAGGCTGCGGGACGGGGTTATGTGCTGCAGTTCGGTTTCTTTTCGAGCGTTGCCCGGGCCGAGGAGCTCAAGGCCCGGCTCGCCCAGGCCGGTATTCCTGCCCAGGTGGAAACCCGCCTGGTGGTAGGGCCGTTTGCCGACCGGAAGGAAGCCCTCGCGGCCCAGTCCCGCCTGCGGGAAAAGGGTATCGATACGGGGGTGCTGCTGCCTCTGGGGCGCTGAGCCGGCTTCCTCTGCGTTCGGGGCGCTGCCGGTCAGTCGGTGACGATGGCGAGGGCGTGGCCGGTGCGACAGTGAAGCTGGAGGGCCAGGCGGGATGCCTGTCCCTGGGTCCCGGCCTTCCACAGGGCCCCCTGGTCGCCCAGGCTGCGTGCAATTTCATAACCCCGCTGTTTGAGCCAGACTGGGTCCAGGTGCTCGGCGACGAGCCTGGTCGTTTCCGGATTGCAGGGGTGGGCGATGACGAGTCGGAAGATTCCCATGGCGATCTCCTGGAGATGCAACGGGGCCCAATCTAGCGTCGTAGTGTGACGGTTGTTGGAGTGTGGCCTGCGATTCAGAGCAGGGGGATCAGCGCCGGCGGTTGCATGTGGCCCAGCATGGCTGGCGGCCTGTATTCCACGAGGATGCGTGTTGCTTCCTCCGCGTCCACCGGGCGTGAGAACAGAAAACCCTGCATCTCGTCACAGCCCAGGGATTCAAGAGCATCCAGCTGTTCCTTGTGTTCAACGCCCTCCGCCGCGAGCTGGATGTCGAAGCCCCTGGCGATGCCGGCGAGGACGCTGACCACCGGATGGTGCCCGGCGGGCTTGATGTCCTGCACGAAGCGCCGGTCGATCTTCAGGCGGGTGATGTTGCAGCTCTGCATGTGGGTCAGCGACGAATAGCTTGTGCCGAAATCGTCGATGACGATGCCGACCCCGAGATTGCGCAGCCCCTGCATGCGCAGGGAGATGCGCTCGCTGTTTTCCACCAGGAGCCTCTCGGTGATCTCCAGCTCCAGGCTGCCTGCCGAAAGACCGTTGCGGGACAACGCCCGGGAGATGGACAGGTCCAGCTCGGGGTGGTCGAAGTCACGGGCAGACAGGTTGGCGGACAGGCGCAGCTCCGGGTGGTCCTGGCGCCAGCTGGCCAGCTGGGCGCAGCCGGTCTCGATCACCCAGCGGCTGATTTCGTGGATGATGCCGGCGTCTTCGGCCATGTGGATGAAGCGCGAGGGGGACACCAGCCCGTGACGTGGGTGGCGCCAGCGCACCAGGGCCTCCATGCCGGTGATGCAGTTGCGCGAGACGCTCACCAGGGGCTGGTAATGGAGCTCCAGTTCCTGGCGGCTCAGGGCCTGGCGGAACTCATGTTCCAGGGACAGGCGCTGCCGGTAGTTGGCATGCATGTCGGCCGTAAAGAAGCTGTGGGCGTCGCGTCCGGTGCTTTTCACCTGGTGCATGGCCACCCCGGCGTGCTGGATGAGTTCGTCGGCGCAGCTGCCGTCATCCGGATGCAGGGCAAGGCCAAGGCTCAGGGTGGCGGCGAATTCGCTGTCGCCGACGATGAAGGGCTCACGGAAGGCGTCGAGGATCTTCTCCGCGATGACCCGGGCGTCGTCGCGGCCACCGACGTCGGGCAGCAGCGCCAGGAACTCGTCGCTGCCATGGCGGGTGAGCGTGTCGCCCTTGCGCAGGCACTGGCTCAGACGCAGGGCGATGGCGCGGAGCAGGGCGTCGCCCTCACTTTGGCCATAGGTGTCATTGACGAACCGGAAACGGTCCATGTCGATGAACATCACCGCGATGCAGCCCTTCCTGCGCCGGGCCTGGGCGATGGCCAGATTGAGGCGGTCGCGGAACAACTCACGGTTGGGAAGGCGGGTCAGCGGATCGTGGTCGGCCTGTCGGGGGGGCAGGCGGTGTTCCCTTCCGGGCAGGTTCCGGGCGGCGCCGTAGGTGCCTGCGTAGCGGGCCTGGGCATCGTCGCGGTGGTAGATCCCCATGGCGTTCAGCACGATGGTGACGGGTTCGTCGGGATCCTGGCCCTCGAGCGTCTGGCTGCGGCTCAGGCGCAAGGCGAGATTGCTGGTGGCACGTGCCCCCGTACGCCGTTCGTTGAAGGAAAAGCGCGCCCTTTCCAGGTCTTCCGGGTAGATGATCTCCGAAAAATGTTGGCCGATCAGGGCCTTGCTTGAATGGCCGAGCAGAGATTCGACACGCTGGTTGATGTAACTGAAGCGGCCGTCGGCATCGAGGGTGTAGATGAGGTCGAGGGAGTTTTCGACCAGATAGCGATGCATCCTTTCGGATGACTCGAGATGCTGCCGGACCTGACGCTGATTGCGCTCGAGCTGGCGATGCGCCAGCGCGCTGCTCACGGCGTGGCGGAGCTGATCTGCGGTGTAGGGCTTGAGCAGGAAATCCCGTGCGCCACGGCGCAGGGCGCCAATCGCAGCTTCCGTCGAGTGCTCAGCGCTGATCATGATGACTGATTCCCGGCGCTCATGACTGATCAGCCAGTCCATGACCGCCAGGCCGGAGGCGTCCGGCAGGCGGTAATCCAGCAGCAGCAGGTCGTAAGCGCTGGCATTGAGCCGGGACAGGGCCTCGGCGACGGAGGCGCAGGTCTCGATCAGCCGGTCATGCCCCTGAAGCAGTGCGGCAATTGACCGGGTGAGGGACGGCTCATCGTCGATGACCAGGATGCGGGCCAGGGTCTCCGGGGATGGACCATGCCTGGCATCCATGGGGAAAGGGGGCCCTTTCCAGGGGATGATCATTCTGACTCCCTGTTATGGGTCTGATCTTTTGTGACCCAATGATGCCTTAAATCACGGCTTCGCCGCCAGTGGCATGAAAATCTGGAATACCGTTCCGGACCCTTGCTGGCTGCGGCACAGGATGGTCCCGTTGTTGTGGGTGACCAGATCCCGGACCACGGGCAGTCCGACTCCGCCGCCCGGCTTGGTGCTGTTGCGGGCACCTCCGGTGAATAGTGTCTGAACACGCTCGGGGGAGAGGCCGGGACCGTTGTCGACGATGCGGATCTCCAGGCAGGGTTGGCCGTTGGTGTTGATCCCGGATACCGCCGAGACGCTCAGCTTGCCGCCCTCGGGAATGGCTTCGGCAGCATTCTTGAAGAGATTCAGCAGGATCTGCTTGAGCGCATCCGGCGGAATGGCGGCAGGGGGCAGATTGGGCGAGGTCCGCAGCTCGAAGTTGATGCCCCTGCGGGCAAACAGGGCCTCACCGTAGAGGGCCCTCAGATCGTGCAGGATCTCGGCGACGCCACTGTGGGCGGGGCCGGCCTGGACCATGCCGGAGAAGTCGCTGGTCTTGCGGATCAGGGTGCCAACCCGGTCGAGTTCGTCGCTGAGCAGGTTGAGCTGCTCCTTGAGGGTCGCGTCCTCCAGCTTCTCGTCGATGATCCCGAGGTAGGTCTTGATGACGGTCAGCGGGTTGCTGGCTTCGTGGGCGATGCGTCGGGCGTGGTCGATGTAGCGCCGGGCCACGCTCTCCTCGAGGTCTACGCGCATGCGCTCCTCGGCCTGCTTGATCGAGATCCGGTTGGTGGCCGCATCGGTGACGAGCTTGCGCAGGGTCTGATCGATCTCTTCACCGGTATGTTCTTCGGCCGGGCAGGGGTAGACGGCGACGCCGGACTGGTGCTCATTCTCCCAGGGAACACAGAGCAGGCCATCGCAATCCAGCCAGCGGGCGAGCTGCCAGTCGGCGGCGCAGCGGCCAGGCGGGCGAGCAGCGGACTGGAAGCGCGCTTCCACGCCGCTGCGATAGGCCTCGGCGATCGTGCTGTGGGTGTCTTCGAGCGCAATGTGGAGTTGAGATACATTGGGCAGAGTGCTGCCGCTGGTGCCACTGAGGGTGTCGCCATTCAGCGGGCGGATGAACAGCACCGGGGCATCGAGGCCGAGCAGCAGGCGCGAGGCGGTATTGAAATCGCCCCAGGCGGACAGGTCCCGGGTGAAGACGCTGCGCGTGAAGGCGTTCAACGCCGAGCGGGCAATGCTGCCATCGATACTGTTCGCATCCGTCATGGCGTCCGGGCGGTTGCTCCAGGGGAGGGAGAGCATCGCAGGTTCCGCCGGAATTCCCGCTGCGAGGGCGCGCTCCTGCACTTCGCGGCTGATGTCGGCCAGCAGGCTGACCAGCAAGGCGCCTTCGAGGCCGGTCAGGCGGCAGGCACGCTCGAGGCAGTCGGCGGACTGGCTGCTGCGGTAGTTGGCGAGCTCCTCGGCGGCGGCGGCGATGCGGACCAGGGGATGGGCGGTGACGAGGGTATCCACATCTGAGTGATGCAGGGCGATGGCATCGGTGGCCACGGGCGGCAGTCCGCAGGCGGCGAGCAGGGCGGAGGAAACCTCGGCGTGATCCCGGCCGTAACGTTCCCATTCATTGTTGCTGAGCGTCCATTCGTCGGGACTGTCGGAGAGCAGGCCGGCATAGTCGTCGGCATATTCGAACATCCACAACAGGCCAAGGTCGTGGAGCAGTCCGGTCGCGTAGGCTTCGTCGGGTGCTGCGTAGCCGGTCTCCCGGGCCAGGTGCCCAGCCAGCTCGGCGACGAACTGGCTGTGCAGGCAATGATGGCGGTGGCTGTGTTCGCTGATCCGGTGCAGGGGCTGGCGGATGAAATGGCGGAGCGCCCAGGCCTGGAGCAGGGCCTGGCTGGTGTTGTCGATCCGCAGGGCAATGGCGTCCAGCAGCTTGTGCGCTTCCGATTCGCCGAGCGGGCTGGTGAGCAGCAGCTCGAACAACAGGACCGGGTCGAGAATGATGATGTGTGCGGCATCTTTCGGCGTGGAGGTCCCGAGGGACAGTACCCGCAGCAGGGAGATCGCGGTTTCGCGCTGGCAATGCAGGCGCAAGGTCGGAATCACGGCGGGGCGTCGCATTTTGGCGTTTCGGGTGGTTTGCATGAAGGAGGCACGTATTTCTCGGATTTCGTGCTTTCGATCGTATCCTGCTCACCCGAACCCAAACTGTGACTTATGTTTGCGTGAGCCCGCCCTGTGGGTGGAGAACGTGATCCATTCCGCGAATGCCGATGAGCTTTTGCATCCTGTCCGCCCTTATCCACCTTTGATGGACGAGCCCTTTCCCGGGCGCAAAGGAAGGCCCGGGCCTGGACGCTGAGTGTCGCGGGCTAGCCGAATTGCAGGCTGTCGGCGAAGGACAGGGCCTCGAGGTGGGCCCGGTTGACCTGATCGGGGGAGATGTGGAGCTCGCCGGCAAGCTGGGCCAGCAGCTTGTCGTCGAAGCTCTCGAGGGCTTTGGCCAGCTTGAGGAAGGGGGCGTAGACACCATCCCCGGTGATCAGTGCATCAGCGATCGGGGTGGGCAGATGCATCTCCTCCAGTGCCGACTGCAGACTGGCGCCGAGCAGGAGGTGGAGCAGGGAGAAGGCGCCGGTGATGAAGAGGTTGTCCAGCTCGCCCTTGTCGAAGAAGGCCGCGCCGATCTTCTCCATGAAGCGCCCGCGGGCGATGGCGGTCTGCATCAACGCCGGGGCCGAGGGGTCGCGGCTGGCGGAGACGAGCAGCACGGAGAGCCATTTGTTGAGCTTTTCGTAGCCGAGGATGGTGACTGCGTGCCGGAATGATTGAATTTCGCACATCAGCCCGAATCCGGCGGAATTGATGTATCGCAGCAGCTTGTAGGACAGGGCCACGTCCTGCTTCAGGACAGTCTCGATCTCGCGGACTTCCGCGTTGCGCCGCACCAGGTTCATCAGGCGCACGATCTGTGCGTGTGACGGCGCGAGCTTGCCGTCGGTCTTGACGCCGCGCAGGAAGAACCACCCCGAGGCGCCGTCGTAGCCTTCGGCGATGGCGTTGCGGAAGTCGGGCACGTCTGCCAGCCCCCAGGCGATGGAAAGCCCTGGTGGGTCGGCGGGCAGGTGCTGCCGCTTGGCGTCCACGATCAGGAAGCGCCATTGCACATTGGGCGGCAGGACCGTGTCGTGCTGATACCAGGTCAGGTTGAGGCTGATGTTGGCCGCCAGCAACTGGGGGATCAGGGACAGGGTCAGGGGGTGGGTGATGGACTGGGTGGGAATCTCGACCATGGCGTTGGCCGGGGCGATCCAGTTGAGCAGGTCCGGGGTGGGTACCAGCTTGTACAGGCTGATGAACACCGGGTGCGTCGAAGGCCATACATCGGCGAGACCGTCCAGGGCTTCCACCGCCTGGGAGACGGACGCAGCATGGACGATCAGCCGGTTGGCGGTGATCTTGTGCTGTTTGTTGATGACCGGTTCGCGGGTGATCAGGACGGCATTGCTCATGGGCGCAGGTTCCGGTGGGAGCTCAGGCGGCTCCGGCGTCGTTCGAAAAGCTGAAGGCGTCGGCGAAGAAGGCCTCCTGCGGCAGGCCGCAGCGGGCGGTGAGGTCGGCCCGGGCGGCGTCGATCATCGCCGGCGAGCCGCAGGCATAGACTTCGTGGCCCGACAGGTCTGGCAGGTCGGCCATGAGGGCGTGATGGGCCAGGCCCGTGCGGCCGCTCCAGGCGTCTGCGGCGCTTGCGTCAGAGAGGACCGGTACGCAGCGGAAACCAGGCAGGCGCGTCTCCCAGGCCTGGGCCAGCTCGAGCTGGTACAGGCCGGCCAGGTCGCGGCTGCCCCAGTAGAGGGTCATCGGGCGGGGCGGGCGGCTCTGCCCGCTGGCGATGGCATGCTCGACGATGCTCTTGATCGGCGCGAAGCCGGTGCCGCCGGCCAGCAACACGATCGGCTTGGCCGATTCCTCGTGCAGGCGGAAACCACCCAGCGGGCCCTCGAAGCGCAGGATGTCCCGCTCCTTGAGCTTTTCGAATACATGGGTGGTGAACTGCCCGCCCGGCACCAGGCGGATGTGCAGTTCGAGGAAGTCGGCACCACTGGGCGCGCTGGCGATCGAAAAGCTGCGGCGCTTGCCGTCGGCCAGCAGGAAGTCGATGTACTGGCCGGCGATGAACTGGAATTTCTCGCTGGCCGGCAGCTTGATCTCGAGCACGATCACGTCGGGCGCGGCGCGGGTCAGCTTCTGCACCCGGCAGGGCAGCTTCTTGACGGGGATGTCGCCGGCCCGGGTCACCTGGCGGACTTCGACCACCAGGTCGGAGCGGGGGGTGGCGCAGCACAGCAGGGCCATCCCGGCTTCACGGTCGGCGGCGGTCAGCGTCGACTCGGAGACGCGGCCGACATCCACCTCGCCGGACACGATCCGGCTCTTGCAAACGCCGCAGGCCCCGTCCCGGCAGCTGTAGGGGAGGAGCAGTCCGGCGGCGAGGGCAGAGGCGAGAACGGTTTCGTCGGTGGCGGCCTCGAAGTGGAGGCCGCTGGGCTGGAGGGTGACCTGGAACGACATGGTGGGTGGCCGTGAGATAATGGAAATATGAAACGTCGAAAAATGAATCGGGTGCTGATTGTCGGGAGCGGAGACGTGGTTCGCCGCATCATTCCGTGGCTGGCGCTCCGCTTCCGCGTCCGGGCGGTAGTACGCCGCCCTGAGGAGTGCGCCGCGCTGCGTGCCCTTGGCGCCGAGCCCGTGGTGGCCGATCTCGATGTACCGGGCAGCCTGCGGCGTCTGGCGGGCATCGCGGAGTACGTCCTCCACTGCGCCCCGCCGCCCGGGCAGGGGGATGACGACCCGCGAACCCGGCGCCTGCTGGCGGCCCTGACTCGTCGCGGGAGTCTACCACGACGGATAAGCTACATAAGTACTACGGGCGTCTATGGCGACTGTGGCGGCGCCTGGCTCGACGAGAGCCGTCCGCCCCGTCCCGCCTCGCCGCGGGGGCGACGCCGGGTGGCGGCAGAGGCACGGTTGCGGCATTTTGGCGCGGCATCGGGTTGTCGCGTGTCGATCCTGCGGGCGCCGGGCATCTATGATTCGGCGGCCCGCCTGCCCACCGAGCGCCTGCGCCGCGGGGATCCGGTGCTCACCCCCGCAGACGACGTGTTCACCAATCACATCCATGCGGACGACCTGGCCCGCCTGCTGGCCCTGGCCCTGTTCCGCGGCCGGCCGAACCGGGCCTACAACGCCAGCGACGACAGCCAGCTCAAGATGGGCGACTATTTCGACCAGGTGGCCGATGCCCTGGGGCTGCCACGCCCGCCGCGGGTGTCGCGGGCCGAGGCAGGGAGCCGCCTGTCGCCCCAGACCCTGTCCTTCATGTCCGAATCCCGCCGCCTCGACAACCGGCGGATCAAGCGCGAACTGCGCGTGCGGCTGCGTTACCCGACGGTGGCTGCCACCCTGGCAGGCCTGCGCGGCACCTCCTCCTGAAACCTCAACGAGACCCGTCATGCTCTTCCTCAGCATCAAGGCCCTGCACATCATCTTCGTGACCAGCTGGTTCGCCGGCCTGTTCTATCTGCCCCGCCTGTTCGTCAATCACGCCATGGTGAGCGATGCCGCGACCCGCGAGCGTCTGTCCCTGATGGAGTTCAAGCTCTATCGCTTCATGACGCCGTTGGGCATCCTGGCGGTGGCGCTGGGCATGTGGCTGTGGTTCGGTTTTGGTGTGGCCGGTGGCTGGCTGCATGCCAAGACCGGGCTGGTCACCTTCCTGATCGTCTATCACCTCTACTGCGGCCGCCTGATGCGGGACTTCGCCGAAGGGCGCAATACCCGCAGCCACGTGTGGTACCGCTTCTTCAACGAGGTCCCGGTGCTGGTGCTGTTCGCCTGTGTCTTCCTCGTCGTGCTGAAGCCCTTCTGATTCTTCCTTCCGGACTCCTGCCTTGAATTTCTTTGCTCCCTGTCCCCGCGGCCTCGAGTCGCTCCTTGCCGATGAGCTGCGCGCCCTCGGCGCCACCGACCCGAAAGCCCTGCCTGGCGGCGTGCAGTTTGCCGGCGATTGGGCCGTGTGCTATCGGGCCAACCTGGAAAGCCGCCTGGCCAGCCGCATCCTGTGGCAGATCACGATGGGCCGCTACCGCAGCGAGGAGGATGTCTATCGCATCGCCTACGCCCCGACCTGGGCCCGCTGGTTTACGCCGGACCAGACCATCCGCGTCTTCGTCACCGCCCACAAGTCGCCCCTGCGCAGCCTGGAATTCACCACGCTGAAGATCAAGGACGCGGTGTGCGACCACTTCCGTACCGTGGCCGGGCGGCGTCCCGACGTGGACACCCAGGCGCCGGACATGCGCATCCACGCCTTCCTGTCAGAGGACACGGTCACCCTGTATCTCGACACCTCCGGCGAGCCGCTCTACAAGCGCGGTTTCAAGCCTGCCGCGGTCGAGGCGCCGCTGAAGGAGAACCTGGCCGCCGGCATCCTGCGCCTGACCGGCTGGAAGCCCGGCGAGGAGGCCCTCTGCGACCCCATGTGTGGCAGCGGCACCTTCCTGATCGAGGCCGCCCAGATGGCGCTGGACGTGGCGCCGGGGCTGGGGCGGCACTTTGCCTTCGAGCGCTTCAAGCACTTCGAGCGGGACGTGTGGCTGCCCATCCGCAAGGCCGCGGAGGCGCGTCGGCAGGCCCCGCGCAAGCTGGCCATCTATGGTTCGGACATCCTTGAGGAGCAGCAGCGCAAGAGTTTCGTGAACCTGCGCAGTGCCGGCCTGGAGGGCTGTGTGGACGTGGGGCGCGGCGACATGCTGGACATGAAGGCGCCGGCCGCTTCCGGCGTGCTGGTGGCCAACCCGCCCTACGGCGTGCGCCTGTCGGATACCTCCGAGCTGGAAGCCTTCTACCCCAAGCTCGGCGACGCCCTCAAAGCCCACTGGACGGGCTGGCGCTGCTATTTCTTCAGTGGCGATCCGGCGCTGCCCAAGGGGGTCCGCCTCAAGGCCAGCAAGCGTACCCCGCTGTACAACGGCGCCATCGACTGCCGGCTGTACGAATATCTCATGATCGCCGGCTCGGCGAGAAAGCCGAAGCCCTCAGACGCCGCCTGACCCCGCTGCAGCTTCATGCCCCCCTTCACACGATGTCGAGGTTCTGGATGCCCGAGAGCATGTCCCGGTCGCCGCGGCTGCTCTTGAGCTTGATTTGCAGGCGCAGGTCGTTCATGGAGTCGGCGTTGCGCAGGGCGTCCTCGTAGGTGATCAGGTTCTTTTCGTAGAGGTCGAAGAGGCTCTGGTCGAAGGTCTGCATGCCCAGCTCGCTGGAGCGCTTCATCACGTCCTTGATGTTGGGGATGTCGCCCTTGAAGATCAGGTCGGAGATGAGCGGTGAATTGAGCATGACCTCGACTGCCGGCACCCGGCCCTTGCGGTCGCACATGGGCAGCAGGCGCTGCGAGATCAGCGCCTTCAGGTTCAGGGAGAGGTCCATCAGCAGCTGCTGGCGCCGCTCTTCCGGGAAGAAGTTGATGATCCGGTCGATGGCCTGGTTGGCGCTGTTGGCGTGCAGGGTGGCGAGGCACAGGTGGCCGGTCTCGGCGAAGGCGACCGCGTAATCCATGGTGGCCCGGTCACGGATTTCGCCCATCAGGATCACGTCCGGCGCCTGGCGCAGGGTGTTCTTGAGGGCCGGCTCCCAGGAGTCGGTGTCGATGCCCACTTCGCGCTGGGTGACGATGCAGTTCTTGTGGGCGTGGACAAATTCGATCGGGTCTTCCACCGTGATGATGTGCCCGAAGGTCTTTTCATTGCGGAAGTCCACCATCGCCGCCAGGGAGGTGGTCTTGCCGGTGCCGGTGCCGCCCACGAAGATCACCAGGCCGCGCTTGGCCATGGCGATGTCCTTGAGGACGGGCGGCAGCCCCAGTTCGTCGAGGGTGGGGATCTTCTGCGGGATGGTCCGCAGCACCAGGCCTACCTGACGCTGCTGGATGAAGGCATTGGCGCGGAAGCGTCCGATGCCCGGCGGGGAGATGGCAAAGTTGCACTCCTTGGTGGCCTCGAACTCCTGGGCCTGCCGGTCGCTCATGATGACGCGGGCCAGTTCGGCGGTGTGGGTGTGGGTGAGCTGCTGGTTGGACTGGGGCACGATCTTGCCGTCGATCTTGATCGCCGGCGGGAAGTTGGCCGTGATGAAGAGGTCCGAGCCATTCTTCTGCAGCATCAGCCGCAGCAGGTCGTGCATGAACTTGAGTGCCTGGTCGCGTTCCATGGTGGGGTCCTGTTGCCGGCATGGGCCGGCTGATGGCGAGGTTCAGGGGAGGTTCAGATGAGCGGGGCGGCCGGAGTCGCCTCAGGCCGGGAAGCTGTCCTTGTTCTGGGCGCGCAGGCGGGCTTCGGCGCCGGACACAATGTTGCGCCGGACCAGGTCGGCCAGGCATTGGTCGAGGGTCTGCATGCCGAGGTTCTGGCCGGTCTGGATGGCCGAATACATCTGGGCGACCTTGTTCTCGCGGATCAGGTTGCGGATGGCCGGGGTGCCGATCATGATCTCGTGGGCCGCCACCCGGCCGGTGCCGTCCTTGGTCTTCAGCAGGGTCTGGGAGATCACGGCGCGCAGGGACTCGGACATCATGGCCCGCACCATGTCCTTCTCGGCGGCGGGGAAGACGTCGACGATACGGTCGATGGTCTTGGCGGCGGAGGAGGTGTGCAGGGTGCCGAACACCAGGTGGCCGGTCTCGGCAGCGGTGAGCGCCAGGCGGATCGTTTCGAGGTCGCGCATTTCGCCCACCAGGATCACGTCCGGGTCTTCCCGCAGGGCCGAGCGCAGCGCCGCGTTGAAGGACAGGGTGTCGCGGGCGACTTCCCGCTGGTTGATCAGGCAGCGCTTGGATTCATGCACGAATTCGATCGGGTCCTCGACGGTGAGGATGTGGCCGTACTCGTTTTCATTGACGTAGTCGACCATCGCCGCGAGGGTGGTGGATTTGCCTGAGCCGGTCGGGCCGGTGACCAGCACGATGCCCCGTGGCTGGTTGGCGATGTCCTTGAAGATCTTGGGGCAGTTGAGCTCTTCCAGGGTCATCACCTTGGACGGAATCACCCGGAAGACTGCAGCGGCGCCGCGATTCTGGTTGAAGGCGTTGACCCGGAAACGCGCGAGGTTGGGGATCTCGAAGGAAAAGTCGGTTTCGAAGAACTCCTCGTACTGCTTGCGCTGGGCGTCGTTCATGATGTCATACACCATGCCATGGACGTCCTTGTGGGCGAGCGCCGGGAGGTTGATGCGGCGAACGTCGCCGTGGACCCGGATCATGGGCGGCAGGCCGGAGGAGATATGCAGGTCAGAGGCCTTGTTCTTGACGGTGAAGGCCAGCAGTTCGGTGATGTCCATCGTTCGGGCTCGCGGCAGGCAGGGTTGTTCGGGCAGGTGCTCGGGCAGGAATAGGGGCAATGGGCCGATGCTATACTCAATGGCCCCGACTGCCCAGAATCAAGCTTTGGAAGAGTATAAATCAGGCATATCCGACCGCCTTCAAAACCTCGCTGCACGGATTGCCCGTGCGGCCCATGAGGCGGGTCGTTCCGTGGATGAGGTGAAGCTGCTGGCGGTCAGCAAGACCTGGCCGGCCGATGCCGTGCGCAGTGCTGCGGCGGCAGGTCAGCGCGCCTTCGGCGAGAACTATGTCCAGGAAGGTGTGGCCAAGGTCGAGGCGCTGGCCGGCCTGGGCCTCGAGTGGCACTTCATCGGTCCCCTGCAGAGCAACAAGACCCGCCTGGTGGCGAACCATTTTGCGTGGGTGCACTCCATCGACCGGCTGCGTATTGCCCAGCGCCTGTCTGAACAGCGTGATGTGCATCTGCCGCCGCTGCAGGTGTGCCTGCAGGTCAATGTGAGTGGCGAGGACAGCAAGAGTGGCGTGTCGCCGGACGAGCTGCCGGAGCTGGCGCGGGCGGTCGCGGCTTTGCCGCGTCTCAGCCTGCGGGGCCTGATGGCGATTCCCGAACCGACTCCCGACACGGCACTGCAGCGCAGGCGCTTTGCCCAGCTGAGGCAGTTGCGTGACCAGCTCGCGGGGCAGGGACTGGTGCTCGATACCCTTTCGATGGGCATGTCGGACGATCTGGAGGCGGCGATCGCCGAGGGTTCGACGATGGTCCGGGTGGGCACGGCGATCTTCGGTACGCGCAGCTACCCGGCCTAGGATGTCGCCGGACCGTTCTTACCCCGCTTTTTCAGTTTTCCAATCAACCTCCTATCAATACGGCGGAATCGACACAATGAAGATCACTTTCCTGGGTGGCGGCAACATGGCGGCTGCCTTGATCGGCGGCCTGGTCAAGCAGGGCTTTGCCGCGGCAGACCTGCAGGTCGTGGAGTTGTCCGCAGAGGGCCGGAGCAAGTTGAGCAGCGGCTTTGGCGTGCGCGCCGTGGAGGCTTTCGACGACCAGGCCCTGGCGTGCGATGTGCTGGTGCTGGCGGTGAAGCCCCAGCAGATGAAGGTCGCGGTGGCGCCGATGGCCGGCCGCCTTGACCAGCAGATCGTGGTGAGCATTGCGGCCGGCCTGCGCCTGGCCGACATCGGCCGCTGGCTGGGCGGTCATACCCGCCTGGTGCGGGCCATGCCCAACACACCGGCCCTGATCGGTGCCGGCATCACTGGCCTGTATGCGGACGCCTCGGTCAGTACCGAGGGGCGCGAAGCCGCCGCCCGGGTGCTGAATGCGGTCGGCAGCACCGTCTGGGTGCCCGAAGAAGCGCAGATCGATGGCGTGACCGCGGTGTCCGGCAGTGGTCCGGCCTACGTCTTTCACTTCATTGAGTGCCTGCAGGCAGCGGGCGAATCCCTCGGCTTCGACGAAGCGACGGCCCGCAAGCTGGCAATCGATACGGTGCTGGGGGCTGCACGTCTGGCCGCCGACAGCGACGAGTCGCCTGCGGTGTTGCGCGAGCGGGTGACCTCGAAGGGCGGTACTACTGCGGCCGCCCTGGCGTCCTTCGCAGCCGATGGCTTTCCGGCCATCGTCACCCGTGCGGTTGCCGCGGCCGAGGCCCGTGGCCGTGAGCTGGGCGAGCAGCTCGGCCAGGACTGAGCGGAGGTCATCATGCTCGGAGGCCTTTTCCTGACCCTCGTCGATACCCTCGGCGGCCTGTTGACCGGCGTGCTGCTGGCCCGCTTCGTGATGCAGTGGCAGCGCATCTCCTTCCGCAATCCCATCGGCCAGTTCGTGGTGGCCACCACCGACTGGCTGGTGCTGCCCCTGCGCCGCTTCATCCCGGGGCTGGGGGGGCTGGATCTGGCCAGCCTGCTGCCGGCCTGGGTCGTGCAGGTGCTGGTGATCTTCGTGGCCCTTGGGGTGCGGGGCATCATCGGCATTGCCGATCCGCTGAGCCTGCTCTTCGTCATGTGGGGGGTTGGCCTGCTGGAACTGTGCAAGGTGGCCCTGTACCTCTTGATGGGTGTGGTCCTGATGTCGGCGGTGCTGTCCTGGGTCAATCCCCATGCGCCGATGGCCGGTGTCATCAACGCGCTGGCCGAACCCTTCCTGCGCCCCTTCCGGCGCGTCATCCCGACCATCGGTGGCGTGGATCTGACCCCCATCGCCCTGTTGCTGCTGGTCCAGCTGCTGCTCAGTGCCCTGGCCATGGGCAAGTACATGCTGGTGGGGCTGGCCTGAGCATGACGTGGTGGAGCCGGGCCGCGGACGGTAGCCTGGTGCTGGCCCTGCACATCCAGCCCGGTGCGAAGAAGACCGAACTGGCCGGGCTGCATGGCGAAGCCCTCAAGATCCGGCTCGCCGCGCCACCCGTCGATGGCAAGGCCAACGCGGCGCTGGTGGCCTTTCTGGCCAAGACCTGCGGCGTGTCGAAGTCGGCGGTGGAACTGGTGAGTGGCGAGACGTCCCGCGCCAAGCGGGTGAGAGTCCGCGGGGTGGAGCCTGGCGTGCTCGAGCGGTTGGCCGGGGAGGCTTGAGGCCGGCGCCCCATGAAAAACGGCACCCATTGCGGGTGCCGTTTTTTTGTCCTTGCCCCGCCTGGGCGGGGCCGGCCGGTATTACTCCATCGCCTCGTACAGGGGCAGGGTCAGGAATTCCGGGTATTCCGGGGTCAGGGACATGCGGTCGAAGATCTCGGCGGCCTGATCGTAGGTGGCGGTGTCCTCGCCCTGGGCGGTGACGGTGGCCTTCACCTTGGCCAGTTCCTCGGCGATCATCGGGCGCACCATCTCGACGGTGACCTTGCGGCCGTCATCGAGGATGCCCTTGGGCGACACCACCCACTGCCACACCTGGGAGCGGGAGATCTCGGCGGTGGCCGCATCTTCCATCAGGTTATGGATGGGCACGCAGCCGTTGCCGGCCAGCCAGGAACCCAGGTAGTGGATGCCGACGTTGATGTTGTTGCGCAGGCCGGCTTCGGTGATCGGGGTGGTGGGGCGGAAGTCGAGCCACTGTTCGGGGCCGAACTTGCCGTCCACCTGCTTTTCCCACTGGTTGGGCTTGTCGCCGAGCACTTTTTGGAACTCTTCGGCGGCGATCGAGACGAGGCCCGGGTGAGCCACCCAGCCGCCGTCAAAGCCGTCGTTGGCGTCGCGGGTCTTGTCGTGGCGGATGCCGGCCAGGGCCTTCTCGTTGGCTTCCGGATCGTTCTTGATCGGGATCAGGGCCGACATGCCGCCCATCGCCGGGGCGCCGCGCTTGTGGCAGGCCTGCACCAGGGCCAGGGCGTAGCCGCGCATGAAGGGCACTTCCATGGTGATGGCGCCGCGCTGGGCCAGGCAGAAGTCCTTGTTCTTCTTGAACTTCTTGATGCAGGAGAAGATGTAGTCCCAGCGCCCGGCGTTGAGGCCGGCAGAGTGGTTGCGCAGTTCGTACAGGATTTCTTCCATCTCGAAGGTGGCGAGGATGGTCTCGACCAGCACGGTGGCCTTGATGGTGCCCTGGGGCAGGCCGATGTGGTCCTGGGCCATCACGAAGATGTCGTTCCACAGGCGGGCCTCGAGGTGGCTTTCCATCTTCGGCAGGTAGTAGAACGGGCCGGCGCCGCGGGCGATCTGCTCCTTGGCGTTGTGGAAGAAGACCAGGGCGAAGTCGAAGATGCCGCCGGAGACGCGCTGGCCATCAACGGTGACGTGCTTCTCGTCCAGGTGCCAGCCGCGGGGGCGGATCTGCAGGGTGGCGATCTTGTCGTTGAGCTTGTATTCCTTGCCGGCTTCGTTCTTGAAGGACAGTTCGCGGCGGATGGCCTTGTAGATGTTGACCTGGCCCTGGATCTGGTTGTCCCACTTCGGGCTGTTGGAGTCCTCGAAGTCGGTCATGTAGGAGTCAGCGCCGGAGTTGAAGGCGTTGATGATCATCTTGGCCTCGACCGGGCCGGTGATCTCGGTGCGGCGGCGCTCCAGGGCCTTGGGCAGCGGCGCGATCTTCCAGTCACCTTCGCGGATGGCCTTGGTCTCCGGCAGGAAGTCGAGCTTCTCACCGGCATCGATGCGGGCCTGGCGCTCGACGCGGGCCTTCAGCAGCTCCTGGCGGCGGGGCTCGAAGGCGCGGTGCAGCTTGGCCACCAGCTCGAGGGCTTCCGGAGTGAGGATGGTTTCGTAGCCCGGTCGAATCGGGGCGTTGATCTGCATGCCGGCGGGGAGGGTGAGGCTCATGGTGACTCCTTGTTATGAAGGTTAAAAGTAGGTCTTGGCGAAGTATACGGTGGTCAGGGTGCTGCCCACGGCCACAACCAGGCGACGCAGCCACAGGGCCGGCAGGCGGCGGGCCAGGGCAGCGCCGGCGAGGGCGCCGGCCATGGCCGTGGCGGTCATCAGGATCGTGTGGGGCCAGCTGACGGCGCCCGCGATGATGAAGGTGCCTGCCGCAAAAGTGTAGTTGACGGCGGAGGTGAGGTTCTTGAGGCCGTTGAGCTCCTGGATGTCCTCCACACCCTGGATGGCCAGTGCCGCAAGGGTCAGGATGCCGAGGCCGGCGCCGAAGAAGCCGCCGTAGATGGCCACGACGAGCTGGAAGAGCAGGCCGCCGACGCCGCCGGGCGCTCCCCCGGCATGGCCGCCCAGGCCAATCCGGGCTTTCACGCTGCGCACCAGGCGCGACACCTGGCTGGAAAAGGCGAACAGCACGGTGGCAACCAGCAGCAGCCAGGGGATCAGCCTGGCGAAAGCGGCATTGGACGTGGCCAGCAGGAGCAGGCCGCCGGTGATGCCACCGATGAAGGCGGCGATCACCAGCATCAGCGTCCAGCGAGGATGACGCATCACTTCCTTGCGGTAGGCCCAGGCGCTCGACAGGCTGGCCGGCCACAGGGCCACGCAGTTGCTGGCATTGGCCACCACCGGCGGGACGCCGGCCGCGAGCAGGGCAGGGAAGGAGAAGAAGGTGCCGCCGCCGGCCATGGCGTTCATCGCGCCGGCCAGGAAGGCGCCGCCGCCCACCAGCAGGATCTCTGCCGGGCTCATTTGTGGCGGCTCCGGGCGATGAAGGCGACGACTTCGTCCATGGTCTGGCCGATGGCGTTGGGGGTGAAGTCGAGCTCCTCCCGTGGCTGGCCGCTGCGGTTGATCCAGAACGTGGTGTAGCCGTACCAGCTGGCGCCTGCCGCGTCCCAGCAGTTGGAGGTGACGAAGAGGATGCGTTCCGCCGGGCAGCCGAAGGCCTCCGGGCCCAGGCCGTAGGCCGCAGGGGCGGTTTTGTACTGATGTACGGCGTCCACCGACAGGATGTGGTCGAAAAGACCCCCCATCCCCGCGCTCTTGATCGCGACCTCGAGCATCCCGGGCGTACCGTTGGAGAGAATGGCGGTGGGCACGCCAGCGGCTTTCAGGCTGCGCAGGGCACCCAGGTTTTCGGGAAAGGGCGAGAGGCAGGCATACTGGTTCATCAGCTGGGTGCAGCGATGGGCATCCAGTTCAAGGCCCAGCCGGGCCGCCGCAAAGCGCAGGCCGTCCTGGGTGATCTCCCAGAAAGGCTTGTAGTGACCGGAGAGGCTGCGGATGAAGCTGTATTCGATCTGCTTGTTGCGCCACAGCTCGGCCAGTGCCGTACCCTTGCCGGGGTAGAGCTGCTCGGCCAGCAGGCCGACGGAATAGACATCGAAGAGCGTGCCGAAGGCGTCGAACGCGACTGCCTGGATTCGGGGCGGATGGGCCATGCTCTTGCTACCTTTGCTCAGCTGTTGGGGTTGGGGTGGTTCCTCGGAGGCGCTTCTGCCGGACTCGTGGTCCGGTGGCACCTCTCGGGATCCTGTCTCCTCCACCTCGATGGGCTGAAGTTTATTCAATGACTGAATAAAAAAGAAGATGTAATAAAATCAAATGATTTTTTACTTCGAGTATTAAATGAGCAGCTTCAAGGAGATCGAAGCCTTCGTCAGCGTCGCCACCCGCGGCAGCCTGTCGGCCGCCGCCAGAGCCGATGGAGTGACGCCGGCCATGATGGGGCGACGCATCGATGCGCTGGAGGAGCGCTTGGGGGTCAAACTGTTGTTGCGCACCACCCGCAAGCTCAGCCTGACCTTCGAAGGCAGCGCCTTCCTGGAGGACTGCCAGCGCATCCTCAATGATCTGGCTAACGCGGAGGCATCGGTAAGCCTGGGTGGGGTGAAGGCCAGTGGCCACATCAAGGTGTCGGCGCCGGCCGGCTTCGGACGCCGCCATGTGGCACCGCTGGTGCGGGACTTCCTGTCGGCCCATGCGGAGGTGACCTGCAGCCTGGATCTCAGTGACCGCCTGGTGGACCTGCTTAACGAAGGCGTGGATTGCTCGATCCGGATCGGCGAGTTGAGCGACTCCAGCCTGGTGTCAGTACGCCTCGCCGATAACCGGCGGGTAGTGGTGGCGAGCCCCGATTATCTGGCGCGCAGCGGTGTTCCGGCGACCCCGGATGATCTCGCGCAGCATGACTGCCTGTCCCTGGATCCGCAGCGGGGCTGGGTTTTCTCCGATCCGGAGGTGCCGGGGCGGACCCGCACGATCAAGGTGTCAGGCCGCTTCGAGTGCAACGATGGAACAGTGCTGCACGAGTGGGCGCTGGGCGGCATCGGCCTGGCCTGGCGCTCCATGTGGGAAGTTGAACGGGATCTGGCGAGCGGGGCGCTGGTATCGGTGCTTGACGCCTACGCGGCTCCCGCCACCGGGATCTATGCGGTGTTCCCCCAGAACCGCCGGCTACCCTTGCGAGTGCGCCTGTTGATCGACCACCTGCGCAGCGTTTTTGGCCGGCCCGACTACTGGCGCGGGGCCGCTTGAGTCGGTGGGGCCGGGGGCTGGAGGACCGGGATGGCCTGCAGGCCGGAGGCCTCGATGTCACCGATCTCCACTTCGACATGGATGCGGCTGGGGACGGGCTTGCCGTCAATCTCGGCCGGGCGGAAGCGCCAGCCCAGAATGAAGCCGCCGTAGATGCCGCCTGCTTCGCAAAGTTGTGGTTCGCACAGGGGGCTGACCCTCATGACACGGCCATCTGTGCCGATGTCCACCTCTATGGCAAGCTGCCCGGCAGGCGCGCCAGGCGTCGGTGGCCAGTCGTCGGGGCCGACCTCCGTGAGCAGTTCCGGCGGCCGGCTGAGGGCCGAGAAGGGAAAGTAGGCCGGTGCAGGGGCTGTGGCAGGGGGCGCTTGCGTTTCGGTCGCGGCTTGGCGCGGAGCGTCCTGGGT
>WBTZ01000101.1 GCA_009026175.1 Zoogloea sp.
GGGCGGGCGGGCGCTGGCTGCCGCTTCCCGCGCCGATACGGGGCGGACCCGCTGCAGGTCGCTCACCAGGATGTGGGCCACGAATTCGCGGCCCCGGTGGCTGCGCAGTTTGGTCGGTCGGGCGCTGCTCTGCAGGGCGTGATCAAGTACGGTGTTCCAGCGGGTCTCGAAGATGTCCCAGTAGGCTGGCCGGCTGATCCGCGTGTCGCCGGTGCCCAGCAGGCGCTCCGCCCGCCGGTTGCAGGCCAGGAAGCCGCCGGCTTCGTCGAAGACGGCGAGGCCTTCGAGGGGCGAGGCGAGGGCTTCCGGCTGGTGATGGAAGCGGATCACCACCGCGGCGTCGGCAATGGTCTCGATGAGGCGGTTCTCGATGATCTCGACAGTGGTCTGCAGCAAGGCCTGGGCATGGGCCTGGGTCGGGCGGGCGCTGGTCGAGACATCGAGGATGCCGAGCACGCCACCCGTGGGGGCGTGGATGGGGGTGGCGATGCAGGTCAGGAATCGGTTGCGTTCAAGGTAGTGCTGCTCGCCCACCACGGTGACAGGGCGCTGCTCCGCGATGGCGGTGCCGATGGCGTTGGTGCCCATCACGGATTCGGACCACGACTGGCCCGGGTGCAGGGAGATGCGCGCGGCCTTCTCGAGGAAGTCGGGGTCACCGACCGAGCGCAGGATCGTGCCGCTGTTGTCGGTGAGGAGAATGGTGGATGAGCTGCGCGCGATCTGCTGGTGCAGATGCTCCATGATGGGCTGGGCGTAGGCGACCAGCCGGGCGTTTGCCTCGAGGCGATCCGACAGGCAGCCGGCCGGGAGCCGGTCCTCCGGATTGCGTTCGTCGGGGCGCAGGCCGCTGGCAGCACTCCTTTCCCAGGAGCGCCGGATGGCCTCCAGGGGCGGGATCGGGGTGGAAAAGTCCTTGTCTTTCACCTCCGTATCCCAGCAGGAAACATGCCCGTGGCGTGGTGGTGGGGCTGGAGCGGGCGCCAGATGGCGATCTGGGTCTGCAGTGCCCGCCGGAAGCGGGATTCCGGGCGGTGGGCAATGCGGTTGCATGGGGCTGCTGCAGGGAGTGCGTGCTCATGATTGTGCAGCTGGCGTAACGCAATGGAGCAGGTGTGCAAGGGCTGAGCAGCGCAAGTGGTTGGGCAGGATTGCCACGGATGCCCCCGGACTTGCACAAGTCGCTGTCCAGAAAGGATTTTCTGCTTGCATTGAAGAGGTGCACGGTTTTTGCTGAGGGGATGGGGCAAGGCGGTTTTCGGGCGGCTTTGTGCCGTCCGGCTTTTTTCTCCGCCATCGCCCACAAGATCAATCTGCAAAAAGGAGGAGTCCGTTCATGAAGATTACCCAGTTTGTTTGCGCAATCGCGCTGGGAATGGTTGCGGTGTCGCCGGTCCAGGCATCGGAGGAGATCATCAAGAAGGCGCGTTGCGTGGCCTGTCATGCGGTCGACCAGAAGCGCGTCGGCCCCGCCTACAAGGATGTGGCGGCCAAGTACAAGGGTCAGGGCGATGCCGTGGCCGTGCTGAGCGCCAAGGTCCGCAACGGGGGCACCGGCAACTGGGGCCAGATCCCGATGCCTCCCCATGGTGCGGACAAGATCAGCGATGCCGATCTGAAGGCGGCAATCGAGTGGATTCTGAAGCTTTGAGGTGGTGCGTGCCTCCGGCGGTGCGCCGCCGGGGAATCTGAAGGTGCTCCACGCCTGCTCCACTATGGAGCAGGTGTGTCACCGTGGGACAGTTGGAGTGTAGCGGGTGAGACAGGTATCCCGCGTTCAGCGGATGACCACGCCCCAGGGGAGTTCGCCGACGGGGATTTCCGCCTTCACTTCCAGGCGTACCGTGTCGATCACGGTGACGCTGTTGGAGCGCCCGTTGGCAACATAGAGTTTGCTGCCGTCCGGGGTGATGGCCATGTTCCATGGGCGTTTGCCGACCGGGATGGTGGCTTCCACCTGGTTGTCCGCGGTGCGGATGACGCTCACGGTGCCATCCTTGCCGTTGGAGACGTAGGCCCGGCTGCCGTCCGGGGCCATGGCGATCCCGTTCGAGAAGGTGCCGGCCTTGATTTCGGCGATCACTTTCCGGCTTTCCATGTCAATGGCGTATACGGTGCTGACCAGTTCGCAGGCCACGTAGGCGCGGCTGCCGTCGGGCGTGAAGCCGATGCCGCGCGGGCGCTTGCCGACCGGAATGCTGCCCACCTGGCGGCGGGCCTTCACGTCGATCAGGTCCACCTGCTCGGCGTTCTCGGCGCTGACCAGCAGCCAGCGGCTGTCCGGGCTGAACACGGCGTGCTCCGGGTTCTCGCCGCTGACGCGGATCTCGGCCAGCTTGCGGTGGGTCCGGGCGTCCAGGAGGGCGACACTGTTGGACTCCTCCACCGCTGCTGCGATCAGCTTGCCGTCGGCTGAAATGCTGACGCCCTCCGGCGATTCGCCCAGGCGGATCCGCTTCATTTCGCGGGCCTTGGCGATGTCGATCACTGCCAGGCCGTTGCTGGGCGCTTCGCTGATGAACAGCTGCTTGCCGTTGGTGGCGATGCCGCGCGGGCGCTGGCCGCCGGGCAGGGTCGCCGTGATGGTGTCGGTGGCCGTGTCGATGACGGTCACCGATGCGGATTTCTCGTTGGGTACGTAGGCGAAGGGCGCAGCCAGGGCGCCCGCCGAAAGTGCCGCGAGAAGCGCGGCGAGGCCTGCCTTGAGGGGCGTGCGGATCATGGGTTCAGAGCGTGGGTTGCAGGTAGCTGATGCCATGGCGGGCGAAGATCGCAGCCACGGTGCCGTCCTTCTGGAGCTGCTTCAGGGCATTGGCGAGGGCGTCCGCGAGACTGCTGTCGTCGGCCTTGACCGCCATGCCCAGGGGCCAGCTGTTGATCTTGAGCTCGGGCATCTGCACGGCTTCGATGATGAAGCGGTTGTCCTTGCCCATCGCATCCTCGATCTCCGAGCGGGGGCCCATCACGGCGGCCAGCTCGCCGGCCTTGAGCTTCTCGATGGCCTTGTCGACGCCCGGGAAGTGCACCACGTTGTCGCGCAGACGGCCATTGAGCACGCCCAGCAGGAAGGCGTCGGAGAGGGTGCGGCCTTCCACGCCGATCTTCTCGCGGGTGAACACTTCCAGGGCATTCGCCGCCGAGCCGCGGAACTGGCCGATCCGCGGCAGGCGCGCCACGGCAATGGTTTCCAGGTGGTAGGGCCCGAAGATCCTGACCTTGTCGTTCTTGCCCTGGAGGTAGGAGTCCACCGGCACGTGCATCATCACGTCGGACGGTTGGGCGCCCAGGTAGTGTCCCTTCCAGACCATGTTCCGCAGGTCGTCGTCCATGTCCTCGTCGGCGTTGTAGCCGACCACCTGGGTGCTCAGCCCGAGGGCCTTGCCGAGGGCTTGGGCGAGTTCCACGTCGATGCCCTTGCCCTGGTTGGAGAAGGGGGAGAAGCCGTTATACACGGCAACCCGAAGGCTGCCGCGCTTGCGGACCTCTTCGAGCCCGTCGGCCCGGGCCGGCAGGCTTGCGGCCAGGGCCGTGGCCCCGGCTGCCAGCAGGAAGTGGCGACGATCAATCTTCACGGACGGTCTCCAGCCATGCACGGATGGTCCACATGGCTTCCTGGCTCAGGATGCCTTCGAACGGGGGCATGTAGACGCGGCCGTCGCGGGTGGCGCCATGGCGGATGCGCTGCAGGAAGATCTCGTCGCCTTCCTGGCCGGCCGGCAGGTAGCGCAGGTCGGGGGCGATGCCGCCGGACACGGCGCCAAGGCCGTGACAACGGGCGCAGTTCTGGTTGAACGCGGAAGAGCCGATGCGGATGGCCTCCTTGTTGCCCAGGTAGGGGTTCTTGGCCTGCCATTCGGCGCCGATCTGCTTCAGGGAGGACGTGTCGACAGCCTGCGGGGTGACATCGCCGTGGGCGATGACAGCGCTGGTGACGAGCGTCAGGGCAGCGGCGGAGAAGAGGCGGAAGAGGGAAGAGTTGCGAGCAGTCACCTGGATCACCTTTGGTCTTGATTGGAGTTCATCGAACCGGCCTGCGGGGCGGGCCGTTCTGTGCCCCAGGCTTTCAGCAAGGGGCGTGCCAACTGTCGGGTGTATAAAGCCTAGCCAGATTTCGCCGGGTTGTATCGGGATTTCGCAGTTTTCTTTATGGCGCGATAAGTTGGCACTACATTTGCTGTAATGGACCCGGGGTGGAGCAGTCACATTGTTGAAATGTGTTCCACCTGTTAGATTTTGGAGCACACACCACAAAGCCGGTTTGCAAGCCGGCAACAATCCGTACCAGCGGAGGAGGAGATGATGCAGGTTCCATTCAGTGTCGAGGCTCGTGCGGTGAGTCTCCAGGAAGCACGGTCGCTGTATTTTGGCCGGGGAGAGCTCCCGGAGGCCCTGCTCGACCAGAACGTGCTGCGGTCCTGGGAGCGGTGCCGCCAGGCCGGCCTCGATCCCGCCCGTCTCGGAGGGGGAGAGCCCGACGTGCGCGGGGTCGCGGAGGCCCGCGAGCGCAACCGCACCCTGATTTCCCATGCCCAGCCGGTGCTGGAGCATCTCTTCGAACAGATCCGCAACTCCCACAGCATGGTCATCCTGGCCGACGCCCGCGGGATGGTGCTGCAGAGCTACGGCGATGCCGACTTCCTGAGTCGCGCCGAGCAGGTGGCCCTGCGCCCCGGCGCCAGCTGGCACGAGTTCGAGCGGGGCACCAACGCCATCGGCACGGCGCTGGCCGAACGTGGTGCGGTGAATGTGTTCGGCTCCGAGCACTTCTTCGAGGGCAACGCCTTCCTGACCTGCAGTGCCTCGCCGATCCAGGATGCCCAGGGACGCCTGATGGGGGTCCTCGACATCTCGAGCGACTACCGGGCCTTCCAGCGGCATTCCCTGGGCCTGGTCAAGATGTCGTCGCGGATCATCGAGAAGCGCCTGTTCGAGTCGGAGTTTGCCCACCAGGGCCTGCTCAGCTTCCATGCCCGGCCGGACCACGTGGGCAGCCTGTGCGAGGCCCTGCTGGCGATCAGCCCGGACGGTGACCTGCTGGGCGCCGATCAGACCGCCCTCGAGCTGCTCGGCCTGCGCCGGGAAGACCTGCCCCGCCGCCACTACAGCATGCTCTTCGACGTGCCCCTGGGCACCCTGATCGATCGGGCGCGGCGTGACCCCTCATCGCTGATCGCGATCTCCGGCCGCAACGGCGAACGTTTCTATGCCCGTCTGCGCGGCAACTTCGCGCCCATGTCCAGCTCCACCCCGGCTCTCGTCGATGCCCGGGGCGAGCGCCTGGCCGGACGTCCGCGCCAGGAGGCTCCGGCGCCGCTGCCCGCCGACAGGCTGACCCTGCAGTTCCTGTCCACCGGCGACGAGCGTCTGCAGGCGGCCATCGACAAGGGCACCCGCATCCTCGGCCGCGACATCCCGATCCTGATCCAGGGGGAGTCCGGTGCCGGCAAGGAGATGTTTGCCAAGGCCTTCCACAACAGCGGCCCGCGGGCACAGGGGCCCTTCGTGGCCCTCAACTGTGCGGCCATTCCGGAAACCCTGATCGAGTCGGAGCTGTTCGGCTATTCGGGCGGCGCCTTCACCGGCGCCCGCAAGGAGGGCGCGGTGGGCAAGATCCAGCAGGCCCACGGCGGCACCCTGTTCCTCGACGAAATCGGTGACATGCCCCTGTCCCTGCAGGCGCGCCTGCTGCGCGTCCTGCAGGAGCGCTGCGTGACGCCCCTGGGGACCAACAAGAGCATCCCGGTGGATATCACCCTGGTCTGCGCCACCCATCGCCGGCTGAAGGAGGAGGTGGCCCGGGGCGGCTTCCGCGAGGACTTGTATTACCGCCTCAACGGTTTGTGCATCAACCTGCCGTCCCTGCGCGAGCGCAGCGACATCGACCGCCTGATCGACAAGCTGCTGCGCGAGGAGGCAGGGCCGGATCGCCAGGTGGAGGTGTCCCACAAGGTCATGGAGGCCTTCCTCAAGTACCGCTGGCCGGGCAACATCAGGCAGCTCAACAACGTCATCAAGGTGGCCATCGCCCTGCTCGACGATGATGAAACCGTCATCGAGACCTGGCACCTGCCGGACGACATCTTCGAGGAGATCGGCCAGATCGAACCTTCGGTGGCCACTGCGCCGATCGGACGGGCCATGGCCGATGCTGCACCCCAGGCGGCAACCCCGGCGGCGGCTGCGGCTGCGGGCATGGGGCGTCTCGAGGAGATCGAGCGCGACATGATCCACCGGACCCTAGAGGCAGAGAATGGCAACATTTCCTCGGCGGCGCGCCGGCTGGGCATCAGCCGCAATACGCTGTACCGCAAGCTGGGGCGTTTTTAAGCCGGCACCCGGCTGCGCGGGGCCGGGTGGGGAGCCTGGCTCCGATTGGAGGCCCGCTTCGGCGGGCCTTTCCTCGTGTTCAGAGGCGGGCGGTGGCTGCGTCGGCGAGGATCGCACGCAGCAGCTGCCAGGCTTTGCCGACCGACGCCACCTCGACCCGTTCACCCGGTGCATGGGCGCCACGGATGGTCGGACCGAAGGACACGATGTCCATCCCCGGATAGCGGCTGCCGATGATGCCGCACTCCAGGCCCGCATGGATCACCTGGACCCTGGATTCACCGCCGAACTCGCGCCGGAACACCCGTTGGCACAGGGCCAGCAGGGGGGAGTCCGGATTGGGGGCCCAGCCGGGGTAGTCCCCCGACTTGACCGCGGAGGTGCCGGACAGGTTGAAGAGACTGACGATCTCGTCGGCCAGGGCCTGGCTGCCGCTGTCGATCAGGGAGCGGACCATGAAGTTGCAGTGGCCGCCGTCCGGGCCCAGGCTCACCACCCCGAGGTTGTTGGAGGTCTCCACCACGCCGGGCACGCTCAGACTGCGGCGGCGCACCCCATGGGGGGCGGCGTGCAGGGTGGCCAGCCAGACGGCCTGTTCGCTCGCAGCCAGCACCGCGGCTGCGGCGTCCGGACCGGCCATCAGGCGCAGGCCCTCGTCCACGCCCTGCAGCTCGCGCCGCAGGCGGGCCTGCCAGTCGGCCAGCAGCGTGGCCAGGCGATCGCCAGCGTCGGCGGGAAGGGCCACCACGGCCCGTGTTTCCCGCGGCAGGGCGTTGCGGGCGGTGCCGCCGTCGAGTGAGGCAAGGCGCAGGGGCAGGGCGCCCTCCAGGGCCCGCAGAACCCGCACCAGCAGCTTGATGGCATTGCCCCGCTCCTCATGGATGTCCACCCCCGAGTGGCCGCCGCGCAGGCCGTCGAGGGTGATGCGCCAGGCCTGCCAGCCCGCTGGCAGGCTCTCCGGCCGGCCGGGACGGTCCACATTCACGTCCAGGCCGCCGGCACAGCCGAGATAGAACTCGCCCCAGTCCTCCGTATCCAGGTTGAGCATCAGGCTGCCTCCGAGCACGCCTGCCTCGAGCCCCTGGGCGCCGCCCATGCCGGCCTCCTCGTCCACGGTGAACAGGGCTTCCAGGGGGCCGTGGGTCAGCTCATTGTCTTCCAGGGCGGCGAGGATCAGGGCTGCGCCAATGCCGTTGTCGGCACCCAGGGTGGTGTCTTCGGCGATCAGCCAGCCATCGCGCAGGGCGGGACGGATCGGATCGCGGGAAAAGTCATGCGAGGTGCCGGTGTTCTTCTGGCAGACCATGTCCAGGTGGGCCTGCAGCACCACTCCCGGTGCTGCTTCGGAGCCTGGGCTGGCTCGCTTGCGGACGATCAGGTTGCCCGCTGCATCTACCCGGGTTGCCAGGCCACGGGCCTCGGCCCACTGCTGCAGGTGATCACGCAGGGCTGCCTCCTGCTTGGATGGACGGGGAATGCGGCAGAAGCGCTCGAAATGGCGCCAGACAGGGGCGGGTTGCAGGTCTGAAAGCAGGTCGGCGGTGGTGGGCATGGTGCTTGGGTAGGCCGTTGAGGAATCCCGAAAGCTTACCGCGTCCGCTCAGGCAGATCAGCAGTGTGGTCGCTTCGGGCGATCCGTGCGGCGGCCGGCTCCTTTTGGTCGGCATGGCAGCGGCAACTTGATTCGGGTCAAAGCCGTCCCGGGTAGCCAGCGAATAGCATCCGTTCCGCCAACTGCCCGACAAGGCAGTCATGTCCCAACCCCGAAACGAGAGAGAGAATTTTCCATGCCCATGACCCGAATCCTTCCCCTTCTCCTGGTCGGCCTGCTGGCCGCCTGTGGCAAGTCCGAGACCCCGCCGGCAGCCGCTCCGGCGGCCGCCCCCGCGGCTGCGCCGGCGGTTGCCGCACCGGCACCGGTCGCGACGGCCGATGGCGGGAAGGGGGCCGACATCTTCAAGAAGACCTGTGCCATGTGCCACCAGACCGGCGTGGCCGGGGCGCCCAAGCTGGGTGACAAGGCCGACTGGGGGCCGCGGATCGCCCAAGGGCAGGACGTGCTCTACAAGCATGCCATCGAAGGTTTCAATGGCAGCAAGGGCGCCATGCCGGCCAAGGGCGGCAACCCGTCCCTGTCGGATGACGAAATGAAGCTGGCGGTGGATTTCATCGTCGCCAAGGCCCAGTGACAGCTATTGCTGCCCTGGTTTGAATGACATGGGCGCATCAGGCGCCTTCGACTGAGTCTCTTCTGGACGGGCGCGCACCCCCGTACGCCCGGGCCCGACCGCAGCAGTGCGGCCGGGCTTCTTTTTTTGGGCTCGGTCCCCCGCATGGCTGACCGGACCCGGGCACAGAGGACCTCTCCGGGATATGCTGCTGATGCAGCTCGCATCGGCGGACTGCGCATCCAGGTAGGGAGGGAAGCATGGCGATCGGAGCGGTGGTGGGCGGTCGGGGCAACGGCGGGCAGCGCATCGCCCGGGGCAGGCTGCGGGCGGGAATCTGCGTGCCTTGTCTGCGTCGTGCGGACCTGCTGGATCCGACGCCCTTCCTCGAGCAATGGACGGTGAGGCTGGCCCGATGAGCCTTGTTCCGGTGATTCTTGTTATGGCCGCGCTGCTGTCCGGAAGCGGCCTGTCCCATGCGCGGCCCTGTGCAGCACCCGGCCCTGGAGCCCTGAGCGGCGATTTCGACGGGGACGGCCGGCCGGACCGGGTGTGGATGCAGCCGGCAGGCAGCACCCTGGGGAGCCGCGTCCGCGCCTATGACCCTTGGCGCGGGCAGGTGCGGGCGGTGGAGCGGGGGCGGCCGGCACTGGTCGTTGCCTGGGGGCGGCCGGTGGTGGCCGGCGGCCCCTGTGCCCTGATCCAGAACCCGGGTTTCTTCTCCACCCCGATCTGGGATGCCGATCCGCCGCCGCTGGCGGTGCTGCCCCACGGGGCACCGGAGGCACAGGCCTTTGCCGGGCCGCAGACCCGGCGCTGGCGGGGCGATGGCATCCTGCTGGGCACGGAGGCGGGCGTCGACATCCTGCTCTACTGGGACGGGCGCCGCTTCCGGATTGCCTACAGCAGCGAGCAGCCCTGACTGGTGTCGCTCAGTGCTGGTGGGCGTTGCCCAGACTCTTGATCAGCTCCCGGGTGATTTCCGTGTAGACGAGGACGCGGCCGCCCTGCGCCCTGGCGTGGGCATCGGCCGCCGCACGGGAGGCAAAGGCGGGCAGATTGGGCTCGTTCATGGGGCCACGGGCCTGGGAGCCAGTCACGTAGAAGGCCTGGCGCGCATCGGTCCAGGCCCGGGTGCCGTAGTCGGCCACCCAGATGGCGCCCACGTCAGCCGGCTTGTGCGTCTTGTCGAAGACGATCATGTTGTTGAGGAAGCGGAACAGGTCCACCGGGGAGTCGAAGCTGCTGGCGCTCTGGTCGTTGAAGACGATCTGCGCCATCCATTGGGGGCTCAGTGCCGGATACATGCCGCAGACGGGGCAGCGGGTG
This sequence comes from Zoogloea sp., assembly GCA_009026175.1. Classification (GTDB taxonomy): domain Bacteria; phylum Pseudomonadota; class Gammaproteobacteria; order Burkholderiales; family Rhodocyclaceae; genus Zoogloea. Next base: position 9,825 of record WBTZ01000101.1, read on the forward strand.
TTGCGCTGCACCTCCTTGGGGGTGAGGTCGGCGGCAAGGCTGTTCCCTGCTCCAAGGGCAATCAGGGTGGTGGTGACCAGAGTGGCCAGCAGGCGCCGTGTCATGGTGTGGCTCCGGAAAGACGTGTCTCGAGCAGCGGGTCGGCGATGAGCGCCTCGATGACTGCGGAGAGATTGTCCCATGGGGCAGCTCCGCAGCGGGTGAGCGGATCGTGATGGAGCTGGCCGTCGCTGTCGTGGAGGTGATTGGGAAAGGTGGCCAGGTCGTTGTGGAGGGGGGCGGTGTCGATGCGCAGCAGCGCCTCCCCCCAGGTCCAGGTGAAGATGTAGGCGTTGGGCGCGGCAATGCGTGCTTCCAGCGTCACGCCGTTGAAGAGGTGGGCGATCAGCGCGTCGAGGCGGGTCTCGACGGGGCCCGTCAGCTGGGTGCCGTAGTGCTCGTCGAGGCGCTCGGAAAGCTCAAGGTGCAGGTTCATCGACTCTGGACCTCCTCGAGGCGGGTGGCGAGTTCGGCGCGGATCTGGCCTGTCAGGCCGGCCAGGATGCGCGCAGACAGGTAGTCCTCGTAGCCGGGATGCTCCGGAATGTCACCGCCGATGATGCAGGCGAGGGCCTGGACGTCGTTGGCGGCGCCAAGGCGGGCCAGCACTTCGTCGCGGGCGCTCCTTACCTCGTAGAGCAGGCGGGCGAGCTTCTCGATTTCGATGGCCTCGTCCGGGGCCAGGCCGCCGTAGATGGGATCCATGGCTTACATCCTCTTGTCGTGCAGGGCGCCGCCATCGAGGCGGGCCATGTCGGGGGTGATCTCGGCATAGGCCAGGACCTTGCCGCCTTCTGTGTCGGCAAACTTCTGGGCGCTCTCGCGGGTGCCGAAGGACGGCAGGGTGGGGCCCATGGCGCCGCGCTTCTTCGAGCCGACCACATAGAAGGCCGTCTTTGCGTCGATCCAGGCGCCGCGGGGCATGTTCCAGTCCGTCCTGGCCATGTCCTGCACGAAAGCCGCCGCCACCAGCCGGGCCTGTTCGGGCTTGAGCAGCAGGGAGAACATTTCCATGGTGTCGCAATAGAACTCGGGGGCGGCCTGGCCGCTGTAGTGGATCTGCGCCTTGGGCCCGGGGTAGTCGGCGAGGAGCATGCCGTCCAGGGCGCAGAAGCTCTCCTGGGTGATCTCCCGCGCGGTGACGGGGGCTTCGCTGCTCTTGCCGCAGGCGGCGAGCAGCAGGGCGGTGGCGAGCAGAAGGGCGGTTCGCCCGGGAAGGCGGGGGGGGGTCATCGTTCGAATCTCCAGATGGCCACCGCGAGGGGGCCGACGATCCAGGCGAGCATCACGCCACCCAGGGTGGCCGGATGGCTGAGGGCTTCGGGGAACACGGTGGCGAGACCGTAAAGGGTGCGGACTTCATCGAGGCTGAAGATGTTGAGCACGCGGAAGACGTCTGCCGGATTGAGCAGCAGCAGGTAGGGGAAGACCGCGCCGCCGTATTCTCCGGCGGTGAGCACGAGGGCGCCGAGGATGATCATGTCGAAGACCAGCACGAAGAAGAACCAGGTGGCGATGGCCAGCCCGGAGGCGCGGGTGCGGTCGCTGGCAAAGACCGACAGCATCAGGGCCAGGCTCAGGAAAGTGAGGCCCAGCAGCAGCGCCGAGACCATGAAGCCGGCGTAGTGGAAGAGGGCGTCGAGCCGGATCTGCGGCGACAGGATCAGCCCGGCCGCGCCGAAGCCGGCCAGGGTGGAGAAGGTCAGCGCGCCGGCCAGCCCGGCGTACTTGCCGAGGATCACTTCCCGACGGGTGATGGGGAGGGTCAGCAGCAGTTCCAGCGAACCTCGCTCCCGCTCGCCGACGATGGCGTCGAAGCCGAGGATCAGGGCGATCAGGGGGATCAGGTAGATCACCAGGCTGACCAGGGAGGCGATGGTGACGTCGATGGAGTGGAAGCCCACGCTGCCCTGCTGGGCGCTGCCGAAGTAGGCGATGACCAGGGCGAACACCGTGAACACCAGGGCCACGGCGAGCACCCAGCGGTTGCGGATGCGGTCCTGGAATTCCTTGCCGGCGACGATACCGATCTGTCTGAAGTCGATGGAGAACATGGCCTCAGTTCCGGTAGCCGAAGAACACGTCTTCGAGGGAGGGTTCGTGGACCTGCAGGTCGCGCAGGGTTTCACCCAGGGTGGCCAGGCGCGCCAGGGCTGGCATTTTGGCTTCGCGGGGCAGGCGGATGTGGATCAGGCTGCCCGCCTCGTCGATGCGTTCGACCGCCAGGCCCGCCAGGACGCGGGTGACCTGTTCCAGAAGGCCCGCGCCGCCGGCGATCTCGAGGGTCAGGGGCAGGTTCATCGCTTCGCGCAGGGCCTGCACGCTGCCACAGGCGCGGATGCGGCCGTCCTCCATGATGGCCAGGCGGTCCACCCGCTCCTGGATCTCGGCCAGGATGTGGGAGGTGAGCACCATGGTCACGCCTTCGTCGCGCAGCTCCCGCAGGATCCGGTAGAAGTCGCGGATGGCCTCCGGGTCGAGGCCAGTGGTGGGCTCGTCAAGGAAGAGCAGCCGCGGCTGGCCGAGCAGGGCCTGGGCAAAGCCGAGGCGCTGGCGCATCCCCTTGGAGTATTCGCGCACCCGGCGGGCCCGGGCATGGCCCAGCCCGACCTTGTCCAGCAGCGTGGTGCAGCTGCTGCGCGGCACCGTCTTGAGGTCGGCGAAGAAGTGCAGGGTTTCGAGGCCGGTGAGGTTGTCGTAGAGCACCACGTTCTCGGGCAGATAGCCGATGCGCCGCCGCACGTCGCGGAAACGCGGCCCGCCCACGGCCTCGCCGTCCAGGTGGATCTGGCCGCTGCTGGCCGGGATGAGCCCCAGCATCATCTTGAAGAGGGTGCTCTTGCCGGCGCCGTTGTGGCCGATCAGGCCGAACAGCTCGCCAGGGACGATGGACAGATCCACCCCCTTGACGGCCTGTACGGGGCCGAAGTTCTTGGTGACGCCGTGGGCGTCAACGATGTTGCTTGCCAAGCCAGTGCCTCCAGTCGGAATGGTCGGGGCGCATGCGGGGCGCCGGGTCCACGATGCTCGGTGCGCGCAGCAGCGGGAACTGGCGGGCCACCAGGCGCAGGGTTTGAATGGCCGGGCTGGCCAGCAGCAGCTTGAGCAGGGGGTGCCGCCAGGACAGGCGGTCCACCAGGTCGTTGGCCTCGTAGGGGACATCGCCGCGGCCATCGCCATTGCGGTCCCAGCCCAGGTAGTTGCTCCAGTGGTTGCCCTCCTTGGCGCCCCAGGTCTCGTCTTTGGCGGCGACGTATTTCACCTGCTCCCGGTTGGCGATGAAGTCATTGCGCTCGACCACGTTACGCACTGAGCCGGCCCACAGGTGCACGCCGACCTGGTTGTCCACCACCAGGTTGCCGCGCAGGGTGTTGTACTCGGCGTCGTAGATGAAGAAGCCGCGGGCGTTGCCGGCCACTACGTTGTTCTCCACCACGGCATCCTGGATGGTGCGGAGCATGATGCCGTGGTCGGTATTGCCCCAGGCCCGGTTGTTGCGCACGACCTGGTCCCGCACTTCCATCAGGGCCAGCCCGCCCCGGTTGAAGTAGGTGTCGTTGTCCTCCCACAGGTTGTGGTAGGAGTTCATGTAGTGGGTGCCGTAGCGGCTGTGGTGCATCCGGTTGCCGCGGAAGATGGCCTTGTGGGACACGTCCACGTAGATGGCGTCACGCACGAAGCTGATGTTGTTGCCCTCGATACGGGCGCCGGTGGTGTTGTAGAGCTGGATGCCGTTGCCGCGCTGGGACGAGTCCAGGTCCCGCTTGCCGGTGATGAGGTTGTGCTCGATCACCACGTCGTCGGCCTTCTCGATCCACAGGCCGAACAGGGTGTAGCTGAAGTCGCAGCGGGTCACCCGTGCCCGGTGGCTGCCGGGGCGGAGGTAGATGCCGGAATTCTGGTCGCCGAGGTCGGCGCCGGAGTTGGCGACGATGAGCCCTTCGATGCGGACGTCAGGGGCGCTGACGCGGATGGTGTCGCCCCTGCCACCGCCGTCGATGGTGGGCCGGTCCTGGCCTGCCAGGCTGAGGGGCCGTGTGATGTGCAGGTTTTCCCGATAGATGCCACGCGCCACGCGGACCGTATCGCCTGCTGCGGCCCGGTCGATCGCGGCCTGGATCGATTCCCCCGGCCTGACCTGCCATTCGGCTGCGCTGGCCGGTACCGCCAGCAGCAGAGTCAGGGCAGCGAGCAGGCGGGGCAGCAGGAGAGGCGGGGCGGGGAGGTGCCGGAACGGACGGTGGAGCATTGGGGATCAGCTGTCGGAGTTGGCGCAAGTGTGGCGCGCCGTCCGGGATCCCGCCTTGATTCAGGTGAAGTTGTGCATGCGAGGGATGCACGGGCGCAGGTTCAGGCCGGGCTCGGAGCCTTCGCCCGGCGCAGCACCAGAGGCGCACCCCCGTGGGAGGCCTTGACCAGCCAGGTGGCGAGGGCCGAATCCATGTAGTCGGTGTGGCCGGGGAACCAGTCTGCCAGGGCTTCGGCAAAGTCCCGGACGATCTGCGTGTCGCCGGATGCCAGGTGTTCCTGAACCTCGCGCAGTGAATCGAGCACCTTGGTGTGCTCCTCCACGTGGCACTCTCCGGCCGGGAAGCCGGTGCTCTTCATCCAGTGGTTCTCCTGGCTGAAATGGGCTTCGAGGTGCCGCGCCAGATCATCCAGGGCCCCGGGCAGGCGGGAGTCATCGGCGCGCGCCAGGACGGCGAGGAGTTCGACGAATTCCAGGTGGGTGTCATCCATGGTCGGGTGGCCGACCAGATAGCGATCGTCCCAGTCGAGGGAAGTCTCACAGATAGTGTTGTCGGGTGCCATCGGAGGTGGAGGTCGTATCGGGAGGGGAAGAACAGGGAGAGGCTGGCAGGCGGGAGCCGGCCCGGCTTTTCCTCTGGGGACGCCGGGCCGGGTCGTGGGCTCAGGACGTCTGGGCGTGGGCCGCCTTGCTATGTTCCAGGTCGGAATGACCGTGGTTGACCAGCAGGATGGAAAGGGACGCGATGGCGGCCGGAATGGCAATGGCCAGGAAGTTCTTTTCCAGGGGGAGCTCCATGCCGACCAGCACGCCGATCAGGATCGGGGCCAGGATGGCTCCGGCCCGGCCGACACCCAGCATCATGCCTACCCCGGTGGTGCGCACGGCGGCCGGGTAGAACTGGCTGGCGTAGGCGCAGGTCACGATCTGGGTGCCGATGGTCGAGGCGCCGGCAAGGCCTACGAGCAGGAACAGGATCTCGGTGGGCATCTTGTAGCCGAGCAGGGTGATCGATACTGCGGCAACCAGGTACATGCCGACCAGCACGTACTTGATGTGGAAGCGGTCTGCCATCCAGCCCCCGAGACCGGCACCGAGCATGGCGCCAAAGTTGAGTACCAGCACAAAGGTCAGGGCGGAGCCCAGGCTGTAGCCGGCGCTGGCCATCAGCTTGGTGAGCCAGGAGCTGAGGGCGTAGACCATGAACAGGCACATGAAGCAGGTCACCCAGAACATCATGGTGCTGAATCCCCGGCCATGCGCAAACAGGCTGCTGAAGGAGGCATTGGCAGCCGCCTTGCTCTTTTCGGGCATGGTGAATACATCTCCGGGTGCCGGCTTGTAGGAGGGCGCGATCCGGGTCAGGATGTGCTTGACCTCCTCGTTACGCCCCTTCTTGATCAGAAAGGCCATCGACTCCGGCAGTTGCTTGAGGATGAACGGCACCAGCAGCACCGGCGCCCCGGCGGCAAGAAAGACACCCTGCCAGCCGTAGGATTCGATCAGGCCCTTGCCCAGCAGCGCCGCCAGCATGCCGCCCACGGAGTAGCCGCTGAACATCAGGGTCACCAGGGTGCTGCGCAGGCGCAGGGGCGAGTATTCGGTCATGGCCGCGATGACATTGGGCATCACGCCGCCGATTCCGACACCGGCAAGAAAGCGCATGGCGCTGAACGAGATCGGGTCATGGGTCAGGCCTGCTCCGGCGGTGAAGACGCTGAACAGGATGACGCAGATGGCGATGACCAGGCGGCGTCCGATGCGGTCGGCCAGGGCTCCGAAGATGATGTTGCCGAACATCATGCCGAACAGGGCCGAGCTGACCATGAAGCCGGCATTGGTGGGGCTGACACCCATCTCCTTCATGATCGAAGGCAGGGCAATGCCGGCAACCGCCAGGTCGTAGCCGTCGAAGATGATGATGGCGGCGCACCAGAACAGGACCAGGCCGTGGAAGCCACTGAAGCTTGCCTTGTCGGATAGTTTGTGAACGTCGATGTGTTGCATGGAATGTCTCCTCTATTGAGTAGGGCGTTGCGCTTTCTTGGATTTATATGAAGCGGACGCTGACGGAGCCGAGCTTCTGGATGCGCAGGTTGATGTGATCACCTGGCGCCACGGCAATGGCCTCGGTGACACCGCCGGAGAGGATGGTGGTGCCGGCCGGGATCTCTTCTCCGCGGGCACCCAGGTGGTTGGCCAGTTCTGCAATGGCGGCGGCAGGATGGCCAAGGACGGCAGCGCCGGCACCGATGGCGACGGGCTCGCCGTTCTTCTCCATCACCACCCCCAGGGTGCGGAGGTCGAGCCCGGCGACGGGGGCCGCGTTTCCGCCGAGAACGAAGCGGGTGGACGAGCAGTTGTCGGCGATCACGCTCTTCAGATCGAACTTGAAATCCTTGTAGCGGGAGTCGATCACCTCGATGCCCGGCATCACGAAGTCGGTGGCGGCCAGGACCGCGCCGATGTGGCAGCCGGGGCCGCGCAGGGCCTTCTTGGTGACGAACACGATCTCCGGCTCGACCTTGGGGTGGATCAGGTCGGCGTGGCGGATCTCACCACCGTCGGCAACGCTGAAGTAGTCCACGAGCCAGCCGAAGACGGGTGTGGTGACGCCCATCTGCTTCATCTTGCCGTGCGAGGTGAGGCCCGCCTTGAGACCGACGACCCGGTTGCCGCGGGCAAGCTTGCGGCGCAGGATCTCCGCCTGGATCGCGTAGGCGTCATCCCAGTCCATGTCGGGATGGGCCTCGGTGATCTTGGTGACTTCGCGGGCCTCCAGTTCAGCGCTTTCGAGCAGGTCAGCCAGTTCGGCGATGGTCTTTTCGTTGAGGTTCATGTTGTTGGATCCTTGTTCAGACGAAGCGGACGGAACACCCGCCGATGTCGCCGATGGCGATGCGCAGGTTGTCGCCCGCCGAAACCGGCACCATTGCGCCGAGAGCGCCGGAGAGCACGATGTCGCCGGCCTTCAGGGAGATGCCCAGCTCGCCCAGGGTGTTGGCCAGCCAGACCACGGCGTTGATGGGGGAGGTCATGGTGGCGGCGCCGGCGCCGGTGACGACGACCTCACCGTTCTTCTCCATGGCCATGCCGCACAGGCTCAAGTCCAGGTTGCGGATGTCGACCAGCTGGTCGCCCAGCACGAAGACGCCGCAGGAGGCGTTGTCCGCCACGGTGTCCTGGATCTTGATCTGCCACCTCTCGATGCGTGAATCGACGATCTCGAAGCAGGCCATCACGCCCTCCGTGGCCGCCAGGACATCGGCGGCGGTGACGCCCGGTCCCTTCAGCTCGCGCTTGAGCAGAAACGCGATCTCACCCTCGGCCTTGGGCTGGATGAGGGTGTCGATGGGGATCGACTCGCCCTCGTTGTAAACCATGCCGTCGAGCAGATAGCCGAAGTCGGGCTGCCCCACGCCGAGCATGGTCATGACCGCCTTGCTGGTCACCCCGATCTTGCTGCCGATGATCCGTTCGCCCTTCTCGATCCGGCGGGCGATCATGCGCTGCTGGACCTTGTAGGCATCGGCCAGGCTCATGTCGGGGTGGCGGCTCGTCAGTGGGGGGATGGGCTGGCGCGCGCGAAGGGCTTCGAACAGTTCGTCGCCCAGGGCTTCAAGAGTCTTGGTATCCATTGACTCGCTCCGCCCGGTCACAGCTTGATGCAGATGTTCTTGAGTTCGGTGTAGAACTCAAGGGAGTGAACGCCGCCTTCACGGCCGATGCCGGACTGCTTGGCGCCGCCGAAGGCCGTGCGCAGGTCGCGCAGGAACCAGCTGTTGACCCAGGCGATGCCCACTTCCATCTTCTGCGCGACCCGGTTGGCACGGGAGACGTTGGTGGTCCAGATGGCGGTGGCCAGACCATAGATATTGTCGTTGGCCTTCTCGAGCACTTCCTCCTCGGTATCGAAGGGGGCGATGTGGCAGCACGGCCCGAAGATTTCTTCCTTGATCACGCGGGCAGTCTCGGGGAGGCCGGTCCAGATGGTGGGCTGGACCCAGCAGCCGTCCTTGAGATGTTCCGGCATGTCCGGGATGCCGCCGCCGGTGACCACGGTGGCGCCTTCCTCAGCGGCGATGCGCATGTAGGAGAGAACCTTGTTCTGGTGCTCCTTGCTGACCAGGGGGCCCATGTTGGTGGCAGGATCATCGGGCACGCCGATCTTCAGGTTCTCCGCGCCGGCCTTCATGGCGGCGACGAACCTGTCGAAGATCGGGCGCTCGACGTATACCCGCTCGGTGCCCAGGCAGACCTGGCCGCAGTTGGCGAAGCAGGAACGCAGGGTGCCTTCGATGGCAGCGTCAAAATCGGCGTCGGCGAACACGATGGCTGCGTTCTTGCCGCCCATCTCCAGAGAGACGGGACGGGAGCCGTTGGCGGCGGCCTTCATGATGATCTCGCCGGTGCGGGTCTCGCCGGTGAAGGTGAGGGCGTCGATGCCAGGGTGGGTGGTCAGGAATTCACCGGCAGAATTGGGGCCGAAACCATGGACCACGTTGTAGACCCCCTTCGGGATCCCGACCTTGTTCATGACCTCGCCGAGCAGTGCGGCAGTCCGGGGGGTTTCCTCGGACGGCTTGACCACGACGGTGTTGCCACAGGCGAGAGCCGGGCCGACCTTCCAGGTCATCAGCAGCAGGGGCAGGTTCCACGGGCAGATCACGCCGACCACGCCGACCGGCGAGCGGTAGGTGTAGTTGATGGCGGTGCTGCCGTCGGGGGTGGCCGTCTCGAAGAACTCTCCGGAGACGTTCTTCACCATGTCGGCGAAGACCTTGAAGTTGGCGGCTCCGCGGGGAATGTCGATGTGGGAGGCGAGGCTGCGGGGCTTGCCCGTATCGGCACATTCCGCTTCCAGGAATTCCTCGAAGCGGTTGTTGATCTCGACAACCAGGGCCTCGAGCAGATCGACCCGCTGCGCCAGGGTCATCTTGCCCCAGGGGCCCTTCAGGGCCGCCTGTGCGGCGGCGACCGCCGCGTCCACCTCGGCCTTGCCGGCTTCTGCCACCCGGCCGATGACGGCGTTGTTGATCGGATTGCGGTTCTCGAACCAGCGGTCGGTGGAGACGTACTCGCCGTTGATGAAGTTGAGGATCTCTTTTTGCATTGTCGTGGTGTCCTGTTTCTTTGGGGAGGGATGGCGCGCGCGCGGGGCTGAGGTGTGCTCAGGTGACGACGCTCAGGAAGCGCTCGTTGAGCTTCCGGTCGTGGTAGAAGATCCCGGCGCCGACCTCGTCGAATGTCCAGGTGAGGGGCTGGTGGTCGGGATAGAAGTCGTAGCCTCCGGAGAAG
>WBTZ01000102.1 GCA_009026175.1 Zoogloea sp.
GCTCCTATGAGGTCGTCCCCGAGATGCTGGCCCACTTCAAGGTGCCCAGCATCCAGCTCATGACCAACAACCCCGACAAGCTCGCCAAGCTCACCGCCCTCGGCGTCCAGGTCGACGGCTGCCTGCCGGTGATCACCCAACCCAACAAGCACTCCATCGGCTACATCAAGGCCAAGCGCCAGCGCATGGGGCACTCACTGCCCGACCATGGCGACAAGACCCCGGCGGCCACCGCCAGCGAGAAGCTCAGCGAAGACTAGCCGGATGCGGCCGGGGTTCGGCCGCGCCGGCCTCGGCCAGCAGCCAGGCCCGGAAATCCCTGATCAGGGGGCGCTCGGCCAGGGCTTCGGGTACCACCAGGCTATACACGTAGCGTGACGGCAGCACCGTCGGGAAGGGCATCGCCAGCCGCCCCGCCGTGACGTCGGCCTCGACCAGCGGCCACAGCGCCAGCGCCACGCCCTGCCCGCCCAGGGCCGCCTCCAGCACCAGCACGGCGCTCGAGAAGCGTGGCCCGCGGCTGGCGTCCACATCGGCAACACCGGCCAGCCGGAACCATTCGGCCCAGCTCGGCCGCACGGCCTCATCGGGGATCGATTCGTCGTGGATCAGCACCTGCTGGCTCAGGTCCGCCGCCGTGACGAGGGGCGCACTGCGCGCCAGCAGCTCGGGGCTGCACACCAGCACGTATTCGGGGGCGAGCAGCAGGTCGCGGCAGAAGCCCGGGTAGTCGACCATGCCGAAGCGCACCGCCACCGCGCTGCCGGCATCGCGCGGGTCGGTCAGCAGCGTCTCCGGCCCGCGTCCCAGGCCGTCGATGTTGCCCACGTCGTCGGCCAGGCGCAGCTCCACCTCCGGATGCAGGGCCCCGAAGCGCGACAGGCGCGGCACCAGCCAGCGCAGGGCAAAGGACGGCGGCGCATGCACGGTAAGCGGCCCCGCCGGACGTAGCTGTGCAACGCCCACCGCCGCCGCCAGGCAATCCAGGCCTTCGCGCAGCTTGGGCAGCATGGCCTGCCCCTGCTCGGACAATTCAAGCGCCCGGGGCAGGCGATGGAACAGCGGCACGCCGAGGTAGCTCTCGAGGGCCTTGATCTGCTGACTCACCGCGGCCGGCGTGACGAAGAGCTCGTCAGCAGCCTTCTTGAAGCTCAGATGACGCGCCGCTGCCTCGAAGGCACGCAGCGCGGGGAGCGGCGGCAAACGGTAGCTCATGAGGGCTTCGATTAAGTAAAGCTTAATCGTAACATCAGAAAACCTAGCTTGTTGCAGCGCAACATAAAACCTAGAGTGACATCAGGCGCACAGCAAGGTCCGGTTTCAGGCAACCCCTCCCCTCTGCCTGACACCGAACCGCGCCATCCCGGCAACACGCACAAGGAGAACAAGATGAACCTCGACCACCTCCGCAGACTCTTCACCCGGTCCCTCGACGAACGGGTCACCGAAGAACGTCGCACCCTCGTCGGCCATGCTTCCGACGCTTTCGAATACGACTGTGAGTCCTACTTCAAGGAAGTCTTCGCCGGCCAGGTATTGTAGGCAGCGAGCGCTCCAAGGCACACCATGAAAAAACCAGCCTGTGACGGCTGGTTTTTTTGTGGGGGTCAGTCGCCTTCCGAAAAGCGGAAGTCGCGCTCGATCCAGGCCTTGGCCGCTGCGGCAGTGAGCCGGAAATCGGCGGCCACCCTCTGCCGGGCGGCTGACTCGCCCGACTCGTCAACAGCCTCCAGCAGGGCATGGGGGTCGTACTCGTCGGGCACGATGTCGAGCGTCACGTCCCATTGGACCTCACCCGCCCGTACCGTCACCTGCTTGTGCAGATGCGCCTGGCGCTGCGCCGTCTGGCGCTGCAGGACAGCCGACGCCTGCCTGACCAGCACGTTGAATGCGGACGCCCCCAGGGGTTCGGGGCTGTCGCCCGCCATGCGCCAGGGCGCCACCAGGGCGGGCTCCGCTTCGCCCCCCCGGCGCAACTCGACCGCCCACCCTTCGGCATCATCCGACTTGACCACACGGGCGGACCAGCCGTCTTCGCTCCACTGCCTGGCGTCCCGAACGCCGGCAACAGCTTCGGGGACCACCTGGGCACGCACGGGCACCACGATCGGCAGCCTGCACTCGATCAAGGCCGGCGCGTCCGGCGCCTCATCGGCGCCCATCAGGGCCAGTTGTGACGGGATGAGCGCGCCGGCAGGCAGGGACGACATATTGCGCCTGCGCACCTGAGACACCCGGCCCGCCATTGCAAGGGATCCGTCGAGCGGAAAGTTGAAACTCATCTGATCGTTCATCTGCGCATTGCCCGCTTGATTCAGCACGCCGCAGACTGTACAAAAATACACCCACCAATTCAAGTCGACCGCGCGTCCCTGCCCGGCCCGCCCATCCCCGTCCGGCAACGCCTGGTCCGACCTTAACGGGAGGCGACCGCCGCGCTCTCGACGCCCTGCAGATCACCCCCACCCGAGAGCCCGACCATCGGTCCAGGACAGACCGTGCCTTCAACACCGGAGTCTGTGACAGCGCTCATTCAAGCTTCTCCTTCTGCTGTGCATCACTGCCACCATCACAAGCGGCTGCGCCGTCAATCGCGCCACGGCCTATGTCGATCCGGCCACCAACCTCTCCGCACTGAAGACCCTGCACGTCCGGAAATTCGCCGACGACAATGCCAATACCGAGACCCTGACCGCAGACCGGCTGCGCGCCCAGGGCGTCAAGGTCACGGCGGATCCGCAGATGCCCCCGCCGGGGGTCGATGGCATCGTCACCTACGTCGAAAAGTGGATGTGGGACATCACGATGTACATGCTTGAACTCACCGTCGTGATCCGGGATCCGCAGAGCGACTTCCCCCTCGCCACCGGCAACTCCTACCACACATCGCTGACCCGCAAGTCGCCCAGGGAAATGGTCGATGAGGTCATAGGCAACATCTACAAGGGGCAAGACAAATGATCCGTCAGGACCAGATCTGCAAACTCGTCGCAGCCCCGGCGGCGGCCCTGGCTCTTCTGCTGCTGGCAGGTTGCGCGTCGCCGGCAAACCGCCAGGCGATGGTTCCACAGGCGCTTGGGGCCCTTCAGACCCACCCCTACAGCGTTCGCATCCAGAGCAGCGGGGGCAGCGATACCGGCGCGCTGGACAGCAGCAACATCCCGGATGCCGACCTGAAGTCAGCCATCGAGGAGACGGTGGTCAGCAACAAGGTGTTCAAGAGCGTCGTCCAGGGCAAAGACGGCGACTATGAGCTCTCCGTCCGCGTGACCAGTCTGAGCAAACCAATCATCGGCTTTTCGTTCACGGTGAAGATGGAGGCGGCCTGGTCCCTGCTGAAGGTTTCCGACCAGTCCGTGGTCATGCGCAAGTCCATCAAGAGCTCTGGCACCGCAACAACCGGGGATGCCCTGGTTGGCGTCACCCGGCTTCGCCTTGCAGTCGAGGCCTCTGCCCGCGACAACATCAGCCAGGGCCTGCAGGCCCTCTCCGCGCTGAAGCTCTGAGGCGGAAACCGGCACTTGCCCGCAGCACGCCATACGGGCCCACAAAAAGAAAAACCCGAGGGCCGGGGGCCGCTCGGGTTAAATCCACACCAATGGAGGAGAGGGTGGAGGAGACGGATCAAGAATACACCCTTCCCGTTGTGCAGTGCAACAATCTGCATGTATCAAGCTGTGACGGAGATCACAAGCACCAAGCCCGGGCGCTCGACCACCTCGAACACACCATTGCGCCGCAGACCATGGTGGCGCCTTGGGCATGACGCGCCCCACAGGCTCCTTTACATGCAGGCCTGTGAGCGGCGCCCTCCACGGGCGGGATGACGATGCCCCCAGCCATCAAGAAAGCACATCCCATCGATGCAACCCGGAACCGTCAGTCATGCAGCGGGTCGCCGCCCCGCAGCATTGGAGCTTCTCCCCCTAACGCCTCGCTTACGGGGCCCCAAGCTGGGGTATATTTCAAAATATTACAAACAGGGACAAGGGATGGGCAATGAAACTCAAGAGGTTCGGTGAAACGACCCGCTGGCTGGCAATAGGCGTATCGATTATCGCTGGAATGTCGAACTACAGCCTCGCACACGCGGCCACGACCACATTCTCGTACTCCGGCCCTGCCGTGCCGATCCCAGACGGTGTCGATCTCTCGGGCAGCCTTCCAGGTGCAGAGGTCGGGGCGCCGATTGCCGTATCGGGTCTCACCGGCCTGGTCGGCAAGGTAACCCTGAGCATCGACGGGACGGCGTGTTCGGCCACGGAGGGCTCCACCACCGTCGGCATCGATCACACCTATGTGAATGACCTGGGGATCAAGCTACGCTCACCGACCGGCACCGAGGTCGTAGTGATCCTCAACACTGACGGAAGTGGCAACAATCTCTGCCAGGTCGTGCTGGATGACGCTGCCCCCACATCCATCCAGACCGCGGTTACGGCCCAGGCACCTTTCACCGGAACGTGGGCCCCCAATGCACCGCTGTCGGCCTTTGCCGGGCAAAGCGCAAACGGCACCTGGACCTTGCTGGCGCAGGATTTTTTCAGCAATGACATTGGCAGCATCCGCGCCTGGAGCATCACCATCACCGACGCTGTGCCCATTCCCACCGCAATTCCAACACTCTCTCAGTGGGGCATGCTCATCCTGTCCAGCCTGCTGGCGTTCGGGAGCGTCGTTCTGATGCGTCGCCGTCGCTAGCCGGTAAAGGCAAATGCTCAGCCAGGAAGCCCACCCCCGCGGTGGGCTTTTCCATTGCCCACGACGCGCCCCATTTCCACAGATCTGCCGTCCCATGAACGCAAAAACGCCGACCACATGGATCGGCGTTTTCACTTGAATGTCTTGGTGGCCAGTCGCGGAATCGAACCACGGACACGCGGATTTTCAATCTTCCGTGGATTCCTTGCGTAACAGGCACTTAGGCCGAAAAGCTTCTACAAAACTCTCCGCGCCGACCTCTGGAAAGCCGCGCCCTGCCTGGGGCTCTTGCCGCGTTGTAGAAGGTTTTCAGGGAGCTTGACGCGCTTGAACTCATCCGGCGCTGAGCTCAAGCGTCTTGGGCATCTCGTCCCACTCGTCGTCGGTAAGCTCAATGCTTGGCGCCCCCATGTCGTCCTTAGCCTGGGGCTCTATGACTTCAACGGTAAAGAAGTCGGATTCGTCATCCAGCATGACGGTGAGGACCAGCAGCCGAGTTCCGTCTGCCATGCGGTAAATGCTGCCTTCTTTAGGTGGTTGAATGGGCATGGGTATGTCTCCTAGCGTGATTGTTCGTTCGTGTATGACGCAGCACAGGCAAAAAGGATGACGAGCCCATGCAATCCGAAGACGGATTACTGCTACAGGACCATACCGTCCATGCACCGGCGGGTTTGACGGGCTTCCTGTCTCCGCGCCCTGGTCGCGTTATCATTCGGCTTCAGCCACGCCAGGAGCAACCATGGCACACCTGACCGTCACCCTAAGCGAACAAGACCAGGCCCTGCTGCACAGCATCGCAGCGGCCACCAACCAGAGCGACGAGGCCGTCGCCTCTGCTGCGCTGAAGAACTACGTCCAATGGCAGGCCGAGTACATCCGGCGCGTGAAGGCCGGCATGCAGGCCGCCCAGGCTGGCGACGTAATGGAAGCCGATGAGGTGGACGCCCTGTTCGCGGAACTCGACCGCCGGGACGGGCTGACCTCTTGACCGCCATACGCTGGACCAAACCCGCGATTCAACACCTGGTAGAGATTCGGGAGTACATCGCCAAGGACAGCCCGGCAGCAGGCAGCCGTGTCACCAGCACCATCCGGGAGCAGGTCAAAGCCCTGGCCCAGCATCCCGAGATCGGCCGGCGGGGACTACTGGAAGGGACGCGCGAACTTGTCATCAGCCGCCTTCCCTACCTGGTTGTCTATCAGGTCGAAGGCGACGCCGTGACCGTCCTGGCGGTTGTCCATACGGCCAGAAACTGGCCCGCGACACTGGCACCGTAACCAGCCGGAAGCCTTATAACTAAAGGGTTTCCAAGTAGTTGAACTAGCTCCGCAACGACGGACAGAATTCTGTATGAGTAAGAAGCAAGACGACAGCTTGGTATCGGAAGCCCAGCAACCCTCCCCTCTTCCGGAGGACGGGCTTGGGATCCGGGTGCGCCAGATTCGAGAGCAGAAAGGGCTGACCCACGATGGCCTCAGCAGCCTAACGAAGGTAGACGATCCAGAAGGCCGCGGCATCTCACGCACCACTATTCGTGGGTATGAACTAGGCACCTACAAACCTGGCGCACGAGAGATCCGCATCCTTGCAGCGGCACTAGAGGTAAGTCCGACATGGTTGATCTTGGGCGCACCTGACGGCCATTCAACTGAATCAACCCCGGTAGCCTCTTACGACAAAGAAGGCCGCCAAGGTCTTCGCTGGGGTGAAATCGCCTTTACCGCATTGGCAAGCATGCGCCTGGGCGACACTGAACGGCAGCTAGTAGCCGATCTCATTGAGACAATGTACCGGCTGAAGGTCGGTGAGGAGTCGGCTCGCCGCCAGAAGGCGTTCGTTCTGGAATTTTGTGACGTGCTTCAAGACTTCATCACAGACCGACGTGATGGGGAAAGCGGCCCGTTTGGCCTGAATGCCTCACCAACGGAAATCATGTCGCTGTTCAAGAGCGTGGTTGCGGACTTCCGAGAAAAGCATGGCAAGGTCGAGGCAGACCTGTTAGTAGCCTTGTTCGGCCCTTATATCCAAAGCTGGATGGATATCAAACCATAGAGCAACCAAGCGCCAGCACGCCGCCCGTCAAGTTTCGAACATTTTAAGTTCGATAGTTGACGGGCGGCTTTCTTTTGCCTTAGCATGTTCGAAACTAAACTTAATTTGTTTACTTTCAAACAGGAGGCATCATGAAAATCCCCAGCACCCTACCCGTAACGGCCGAGCAGTCCCGTGCGGCCCGTTTCCAGCTTGGCCTGACCCAAGCCGACCTGATCCAGCAGAGCGACCTGCCCGGCTGGAAGCTCAAGCAGTTTGAAACCGGGCGCTTCGTCCCGGACATCCCCTTCCTCGAAGGGCTCCGCACCTTCTACTCATCCAAGGGCATCCAGTTCGCGGAGTCCGTCACCACGACCATCCAGGTCAAGGACGAAATCACCCCGCTGGCTGGCCCGGAAGCGGCGCCCAGCAGCGCCAGCGGTGCAAGTTTCCCCTTCTACCTGTGCAGCGACCTGACCGAAGCGCAGGGCAGCGCCATCACGGAGCGCATCCTGGAGAACGACGAGCGCGCGGCCGTTCTGCTGAACATGCCGATCAAGCGCGCGATGTTCGGCGGCCTGGACGACACGACGGATGCAGCCCTGCGCGAACTCTTCGGCCGACTCACCGAAAGCTACATGCTGCTGTCCCGACTGCAGGGCCGTGTCTTCATCACCCCGACCGAGGGCGAACCTTCGACACTCGCCGACCTGGTTGCCAGCAACTACGCGGGTTCCCCGTTGGTTGAACTGACGGCAGGCCATCCGCCGACCATCCAGTCGGAGCCCCAAGGCTTCGACCCCGACCAGGAGGACGCGGAATGATCCCGATGGCCCCTGTCTCGATGCTCGCGGCTCCGAGCGGCAGCAAAATCGCCATGGTCATTGGCGCGGTGCTCCTGCTGGCAGTCATCCACTCCAAGCAGAAGCAAAGCCAGTCCGTCACGCCCAGCCGCTAAGGCTCAGGCATGCACCTCTCGTCCTTCCCCGCCCCCGCGCCAGGCAGCCAATCCGCGCCGCCTGACGTGGCCGGGCTTTCCTTGGCGCAGATTCGCGGGCTTGAAGCTCAAGCCTCTCGCGACAAGCAGCAACGGGACTGGGAGACAAGAATGGTTGCCACGCTGCCGCAGCGGTGGCGCCTGGCCCTTCTCCGGCGTCACGCCAACGAGAAGACGCAAGACCTCTTCACTGCAAACCAGAACCTGCTTAAAACAGTCAGCCGCATCCGCTCTCACTTCGACGGCTGCGCCCTTGAACCGGGCTTCACCTACGATGACCTTGGTCAGCGTGCCGAACAGTTCGCCAAACGCTGCGAGCGCCTTGTCCTGCGGTGGAAGCAACCCAGCCAGATCCGCAGCGAAATCGAATCCTTCTGCAAGACCAATGGCGTCCAGCCACCAAACCACACCAAGGACGCCCAGGTTATCGCCCGCGCCGTTTCCGCCGACTGGTGGCGCCGCACCCTCGGCAGCGTCCACGCTCGCCACCTGGAAACCTGCGCCATCGAGTTGGGCTTCGTCCATAAGCATGCTGGCCTGTACGTCAGCGACGAAGCCTTCGCCCGACGCAGCCGACAACTCAAGCGGAGCGCGGCCATTCTGGCCGGAACCGACGCCATCAGCGAAGACGGCGAAATTGTCTCAATGGAGGAAATCGCCAAACGCTCTCTCGCCAACAAGGCGATCCGCCGAGCCGAACTCATGACCCGCGCCAGGGGGATTGAAGAGGTTAGCCGCCAACATGGTTTTGCCGCTGCCTTCATCGTCGTGACTTGCCCCAGCCGGATGCACGCCCGTGGCAGCAAATCAGGCCAAGCCAATCCGAATTTCGACGGAACCACACCCCGCGAGGCTCAAGACTACCTATGCAGCCTTTGGCAGTGCATCCGCTCCGCCGCGCAACGCCTCAGCCTGACCTACTTTGGCCTGCGCACAGTCGAACCGCATCACGACGGCACACCCCATTGGAACCTGCTGATCTTCGCCACGCCGAATGACCTGTCAAAGCTGATTGCCTTGGTGCGGGAGTACGCGCTCCGGGACAACGGCGACGAAGCCGGCGCCCAGCGGCGCCGTATCCGGGTGGAACACATCGATCCTGCGAAGGGTAGCGCCGTCGGCTACATCGCCAAGTACATCAGCAAGAACCTCGACGCCCACGGCATCGACGCAGACCACGAAGCCGCCCCCGGCGCCGTCCCCAGCGAAACTGCAGCCCGCGCCGAAGCCTGGGCTGCCCTGTGGGGTATCCGCCAATTCCAGGACTTTGGCTGCCCCCCGGTGGGTGTCTGGCGCGAACTGCGCCGCGTCCCTGCCGACGAGATCCAGCAGGCCCCGGAGTGCATCCGCCGCGCATGGCAGGCGGTGCAACGTGACGGCGAGAAGCGCGCCGACTATGGAAGCTACTTCGAGGCCCAAGGCAAGCCCGGCTGCACACGCAAGGATTGGAGCACCCAGCTTCACAAGGAAAACGACGAGCGGACCGGGCGCTACGGCGAACCCATCGGCCCCCGTCCGGCCGGCGTCGCCGCCTGCGGCCATGTGTGCCGCTCCGCGCGCAAGCGCTGGACGCTGCAGCGCAGGGCGCGGGCCTCGTCCCCTTGGACTCGTGTCAATAACTGTACGCACCCGCTTCCGGCCAACGAGCCGGGCGCGGGCTTAGATCCCCAAAACCAGCCGTCAGGCGTGCCGGATTTCATCCCGGCATCGTGGCCCGAAGGCGCTCCGCCGTTCATTTCATCCCCTGGCCTGGCGGAATACCCGCCAAACCGCCCAGGAAGGCAGGTTTAGAGCATGGAATCCCTATTCCTCTCGAAAGACGAGATTGCAGAACTCACCGGCTACAAGCTCCCGGCGCATCAGCGCCGCTGGCTGCAGGAGCGCGGCTGGGTATTCGAGCGCAATGCCACGAATCGGCCGATTGTCGGGCGCGACTACGCCCGCTCCCGCCTGGGTGGCGCCAAGCACGCCGCGCCTTCGCCTTCACCCTCTTCATCCACTCCGCGCCCTAACTTCGGCGCGCTCACCTCTCGCTAAATCATGGGCCGTCACCGCTCGCAAGACTTCAACCTGCCTCCCCGCATGCACCGGAAGGGCGACACCTTCTATTACGTCACCTCAACGAAGCCCCGGAAATGGATCAAGCTGGGCAAGGATCTGCACCAGGCGCGGCTGCAATGGGCCGAACTCGAACGGGAAGTCCCGAGCCACGACGACAAGTCCTTCGCCATCATCGCCAAGCGCTACGAACGGGACATCATCCCCGGCAAGGCTGTCCGCACCCAACGGGACAACTTGGCCGAACTCGCCAAGCTGCTGGAAGTCTTCGGCGCTGTACCCATCGACGCGATCCGGCCGCAGGACGTTCGCACCTACCTGGACCTGCGCGGCCAGACTGCCAAGGTCCGCGCCAACCGGGAGCGCGCCCTGCTCTCCCACATCTTCAACCAGGCACGGGCCTGGGGCTACACAGACGCCCCGAACCCATGTGCAGGCATCAAAGGCCACAAGGAAACCGGCCGTGACCGCTACGTGGAAGACGACGAGTTCAAGGCGGTTTGGGAGAAAGGGCATTACACCCTGCAGGACGCCATGGACTTGGCGCTCCTGACCGGCCAGCGGCCGGCTGACGTGCTCAAGCTGGCGCGCGCCGACATTCGGGACGGTGCGCTGCACCTCAGGCAAAACAAGACCGGGAAGAAGCTCGCCATCGAGATCACAGGCGAACTTGCCCAGGTCATCGACCGCATCACTGGCCGCCCTGCGAAGGTCAAGGGCGCCTGGCTTATCCAAGACGAGAACGGCCAGCCCTTGACCTACTGGATGCTGCGGAATCGGTTTGATGAGGCCAGAGAGGCCGCTGGGGCGACATTTCAGTTTCGGGACATTCGCGCCAAGGCCGCAACGGATATCGGCGACCTTGGGCATGCTCAGAAGCTACTGGGACACAAGACCCGGGACATGACAGAACACTATACGCGACAGCGACGTGGTGACCGCGTAAAGCCGCTCCGTTAGGCCTGGACGGACAAACCTACTTGCCTTTTCCAAAGATGTAACCAAGTGCGAGAGTGATCACAGGCGCGAAAATGCTCCAAACACCCTTAACTTCAGAAAGAACATCTCCACGGCCTTGGTAAACAGCAATGACCAAGACCGCCGCAGACAGTAGCCCGCCACCGATAAAGGACCATTGTATGGTTTGATAAACAATGGAATTTTGCGCATGCTCTCCCGAACCGATCTGATGCGTTAGGATGCCCGGAATCGGCTGAACCATGCTTGCTGGCTGAGTCAATATTGGAGCTCGAAGCTCACTTTGAAGGACGCCATCCCCAGTCGGAACTGAGGCCTCCGGTGCCTTAGATGTCGCGTCCGCAATTACTTCGGATTGAGCCTCCTGAACGGACAATTGGCTCATGATTTTCCATCGCCCAACAGGAAAGTATAGTGAACAGTCTTCGGGCTGTCTGGACTCATAGAGTACACCGCGAACGAAACCCACAGCCTCTTGCCACGGATAGATCCGATTTCTAGTGGCGCGGTTGTCCCTGAACCCATGGGGTTGTTGAAGTTGTAAAGGAACAACGTAAGTTCGTTATTCAATACCGGCCCTTGCTCCAGCCTAGTGCCCCCAGGATCTGTCTGGAACGCAAAAACGAGTTTAATGTTGTCTATGAAGAATTCGAGATTTGTACTGTTCGCAGTGATAACAGTACCGTTCGCTAGCACCTCAAAGCCAGCGGTTTGAAGCTTGACCTGCAGGGGCGCGAGAGCTGCCAGAGCACTAGTGTTAAATGAATATGCCATCACTTCCTCTATCGACTCGAGCCACAATCTAAGCTAGGCGCGCACTATCAGACCAGCGCACGCAGTGGTCACCGAGATGCTATCAGCTTCACGGGATCTATAGCTTTGTAGAAAACCGCCCCGAAATGTAGAAAGCCGCTTCGCGCACAAAGTGCGGGAAGCGGCTTGGAATCTGGTGGCCAGTCGCGGAATCGAACCACGGACACGCGGATTTTCAATCCGCTGCTCTACCAACTGAGCTAACTGGCCTAAGAGAGAGCGCATTATAGGAATGGATTTCTGCTTCGTCAAGAGAAATCTGAGTTTTCTGACAAATATCCCGCCCCATCCGCCTCTGCCGGACTCAGGCAGGTGGAAACTGCTCCGGTATGGCAACCGGTGCGGGGGGATCGGTGTCGTCAGCCATTCCGCGGCTGCGCGGGAAAACGACCTGGGCGATGGTGCCCTTGCCGGAAGGATTGGGAATGAGGCTGACCTTGGCGCGATGCAGTTCCGCGATCTCGCGGACGATCGGGAGCCCCAGGCCGGAACCGCTTTCCGAGCTGCCGAGGACGCGATAGAAGCGCTCGAAGACCCTTTCCCTGTCGGAGTCGGGCACACCGATACCGGTGTCTTCCACTTCGACGATGGCACGTTCGGTAGCGATGGTCCGCACGGTGACACAGCCCCCTTCAGGGGTGTATTTGATGGCGTTGTCGATGAGGTTTTTCAGAAGCTCGCCAAGCAGCACGGGGTTGCCGTCGATCACCAGGGGGGCATCGGTCGTTTCAAGGCCGAAATCGATGTTCTTCTGGCGGGCCCGGGGGACGAAATCGCTGAGCATGGTCCGCAGCAGGCTTTCCAGGTCGACCCGCTCCACTGCGTAGATCTTCTCGTAGCTGGCCTCTGCGCGAGCCAGTGAAAGCAGCTGATTGATGAGGTGCCCGGCGCGTTCGGCGCTTTGCGAGATGTGCACCAGGGAACGGTGCACCTGGGCGGGGTCGGTTTCCATCAGGGCCAGGTCGGTCTGCATGCGCAGCCCGGTCAGCGGTGTGCGCATCTGGTGGGCTGCGTCCGCGATGAAGCGCTGCTGCGCCTGCAGGTTCTCCTCGAGGCGGGCCATCATCTCGTTGAAGGCGATGATCAGTGGCCGTACTTCCTCCGGCACCCCCGAGACCGAGATGGGAGACAAGTCGGAGGGGCGCCGCCGACGGATCAGTCGCTGCAGGTTGTTGAGGGGGGCAATGCCGCGGGAGAGGCCCATCCAGACCAGGATGACCGCGATCGGGATGATCGCGAACTGGGGCAGCAGCACCCCCGTGACGACCCGGGACGCCAGGGTGCTGCGCTTGTTGCGGGTCTCGGCCACCTGGAGCACGACCAGCTTGCCGGGCTGGCTGTCGATGGGCTGCAGGAACTGATAGGCCACGCGGACCTCCTCGCCGGCAATGGTTTCATCCCTGAACATGACCAGGTCGGGGACCACGCTGTCGGGCGATGCGATGGGCGGGATGTCCTTGTCGCCCGCCAGGAGTTCACCTTTGAAGCCGATGACCTGGTAATAGACCGTGTCGTCCTCGTCCGCACGGAGGATCAGCCGGGCCGGAGCAGGGAAATTGACCCGCGCCTGCCCGCCTTCGAGCTTGACCAGCCGGGCAATGGCCCGCACGTTGACGGCAAGCGCCTGGTCATAGGGCTGGTTGGCGATGCTGTTGGCGACGTTGTGGGTGACGATGATGGAGATGGGCCACAGGAACAGCAGCGGCGCCAGCATCCAGTCGAGGATTTCTCCAAACAGGGAGTTGAAGGCCTTGCCGTCCCCTTCGCCTTCGTCCGCCACCTTGCGCCATCTAGGCGACCACATCGGGTTTTTCCAGGCAGTATCCCAGTCCTCGCACGGTCACGATCTGCACGCCGCTCTGTTCGAGCTTCTTGCGCAGACGGTGAACGTAAACCTCGATGGCGTTATTGGAGACTTCCTCGCCCCAGCCACACAGGTGATCGACCAGCTGCTCCTTGCTCACTAGGCGGCCGGCACGCAGGAGCAGGACTTCGAGGAGTCCGATTTCACGGGCGGAGAGTTCAACGACCTGGCCATCGATCTTGGCCACGCGGTCGGCTTGGTCATAGACGAGGCGCGCGTATTCGATGCAGCGCGCCTGCCCGGTACCGCGGCGGGTCAGGGCCCGCACGCGGGCCTCGAGTTCAGGCAGGGCAAAGGGCTTGGTGAGATAGTCGTCGGCGCCGGCATCCAGGCCGCGCACCCGGTCTTCAACACCATCCTGGGCGGTAAGGATAAGCACCGGCAGGGCGCACTTGCGGGCTCTCAGGCGACGCAGGACCTCGATACCGGAAAGCTTGGGCAAGCCCAGATCGAGAATGAGCAGATCAAATGTCTGGCTCATCAGCGCGGCATCCGCATCGGCGCCGTTGGGAACATGATCGACGGCATATCCGGCCTTCTTCAGGGCACGGCACAGACCATCCGCGATGATCGGGTCATCTTCAGCCAACAGGATCCGCATGGCGTCCTTCGCAGGGGCAGGAGTGTAAGTTTGAAGTAAGCGGACTGGGGCACATTAAGCCCGCTGTTCTCCTTTTACTCGGTCTTGGGGGCACGTCTGCTGCGCAAGCGGCGACAACGCCTCGGGGGCTGGCCCGCCCGACGGGCCATCCCCCGCCGTCTTTTTTCGTCGCTCGACGACCCTCGACATCCTCACCCTGACGCGCACTGCGCTGGTCGGGGCGTTGTTACATCCCAAGACAAATCCGCCCGAGTCTAGCACAGGCCAGTAGGCCCATTGGCAGCAGGGGCTTCACGCACCTCACCTCCTGCGGACCAGGTTCAGGCCGGCAATAAACAAAACCCCGGCAGCCTTTCGGCGAGCCGGGGTTTTTGAGCTGCACCTACCCGGACATGCCGGGCAGGGAAAGCACGAGGCTTAGTGACCGGAGGCGCCAGAGGCACCGATGCCGGTTTCGGAGCGGATCAGCTGAGCCGCAAAATCGGCACGCTCCTGCTCGGCGTTCTTACTGCGGTCCAGCAGCGAGAAGATCCAGATCCCGACGAAACCAATGGTCATCGAGAACAGGCACGGCGAGGTGTAGGGGAACCAGGCGGAACCCTTCGGATTGCCGAGGGTGGCTTCCCAGACGGACGGGGAGACCACGGTCAGCGCCACGGAGGAAACCAGGCCCAGGAAGCCGCCGATCACTGCACCCTTGGTGGTGCAGTCCTTCCACAGCACGCTCATGAAGAGCACCGGGAAGTTGGCGGACGCGGCGATCGCGAAGGCCAGGGACACCATGAAGGCGATGTTCTGCTTTTCGAAGGCGATACCCAGGACCACGGCCACAATGCCCAGCACGATGGTGGTGATGCGGGAGACGCGCAGCTCGGCAGCGGAGTCGGCGTTACCCTTCTTGAACACCGTGGCGTACAGGTCATGGGACACGGCAGACGCGCCGGACAGGGTCAGGCCGGCAACCACCGCCAGGATGGTGGCGAACGCAACCGCGGAGATGAAGCCGAGGAAGATGTTGCCGCCAACCGCATTGGCCAGGTGAATGGCCGCCATGTTGCCGCCCCCCTTCAGGGTGCCCTTGGCATCCAGGAAGGTCGGATCGGTCAGCACGAAGCAGATGGCACCGAAGCCGATGATGAAGGTCAGGATGTAGAAGTAGCCGATCCAGACGGTCGCCCAGCCCACGGACTTGCGAGCTTCCTTGGCATCCGGCACGGTGAAGAAGCGCATCAGGATGTGGGGCAGGCCGGCGGTACCGAACATCAGGGCCATGCCGAAGGAAATGGCCGAGATCGGATCCTTCACGAAGGAGCCCGGCGCCATGATGGAATCACCCTTCTGGGCAGCCGCAACGGCGATATCGATGCCCTTGGCAGCCGCTTCCTCGATCAGCTTGGCGTCCTTGGCGGCAAGGGCGGTCTTGATCTCGATGGACTTGGCGAACATGGCTTCAGGGCTGAAACCGAACTTCACCAGCACCATGAAGGCCATGAAGGACGCACCGGCCAGCAGCAGGCAGGCCTTGATGATCTGCACCCAGGTGGTCGCGGTCATGCCGCCGAAGAGCACGTACACCATCATCAGCGCGCCGACGATCACCACGGCCATCCAGTACTCGAGGCCGAACAGCAGCTTGATCAGCTGACCGGCACCCACCATCTGGGCGATGAGGTAGAACGCCACCACGACCAGCGTGCCGGAGGCGGCAAAGGCGCGGATCGGGGTCTGCTGGAAACGGTAGCCTGCCACGTCGGCAAAGGTGAATTTGCCCAGGTTGCGCAGCCGCTCCGCCATCAGGAAGGTGATGATCGGCCAGCCGACCAGGAAGCCGATGGAGTAGATCAGGCCATCGTAGCCGTTGGCCATCACAGCCGCGGAAATACCCAGGAAGGACGCGGCGGACATGTAGTCACCCGCGATCGCCAGACCGTTCTGGAAGCCGGTGATGCCACCGCCCGCCGTGTAGAAGTCTGCCGCCGACTTGGTCTTGGAGGCAGCCCACTTGGTGATGAACATCGTGCCGGCAACGAAGATGCCGAACATGGCGATGGCCGTCCAGTTGGTGGCCTGCTTTTCGGCCTGGCCGAGATCCGCACCCGCCGCCAGGGCGGCGCCCGACACCAGAGCGGCCAGGAGACCGAGGATGAGTTTGGAAGAGCGCATCACTTGGTGGCCTCCTTGATGACTTGTTCCTTCAGCGCATCGAATTCGGTGTTCGCGCGGCGGATGTAGATGCCGGTGATGATGATGGTGAACAGAATCACACCGACACCAATGGGGATCCCCACGGAGGTCACGCCTGCACCCAGCTTTTGAGCCAGGAATTCCTTGTTGAATGCAATCAGCAGAATATAGCCGTAGTACACCACCAGCATGATGATGGTCATCATCCAGCCATAGCTGTTGCGCTTCGAGACCAGCTCCTGGTATTTCGGATTTGCCCGGATGCGGTCGCCGAGGTCGTCTTTCATATTTCTCCTCCTCTTCGAATTAACCTGCGGGGAGCCAAAGGGACTCCTTTAAGGGTGACTGGAAGTTACAGAGCGACGCTTACGTCGACCTTACGCAGGAGAAAACTACCGAAAGCCTTGATCTGAACGGCTTTTCGCTCATCCGGAGATTGCCGTTCAAACATGATGAATATGCTGCATGGCACAAAACGTGGACGAAAAAAAGGCGCGATGAACGCGCCTTTTTCTCCCCCTCTACCCCCGGCCTGACTGCACCGGGTTCCTCCCCTGTTATTCCTTTGTCTCAGCCGACATCGATTTTTATATTTACGGCGATTCGGGGGAATCGCCGGCTGCCGGCTTACCCGGTCACGGACCGGGACGGTGAGTTCTATTAGCCCTTCAGCTGGTCCAGAATGGCCGGGTTTTCCAGCGTGGAGGTGTCCTGGGTGATCTCTTCGCCCTTGGCCAGCTGACGGAGCAGGCGGCGCATGATCTTGCCGGAACGGGTCTTCGGCAGGTTTTCACCGAAGCGGATGTCCTTGGGCTTGGCGATCGGGCCGATTTCCTGGCCGACCCAGTTCTGCAGCTCCTTGAGCACCTTGGCCGCTTCATCGCCGGTCGGACGGGCGCCCTTGAGCACCACGAAGGCCACGATGGCTTCGCCGGTCAGGTCATCCGGACGGCCAACCACGGCAGCTTCGGCAACCTTCTCGTGGGCCACCAGGGCGGATTCGATTTCCATCGTGCCCATGCGGTGACCGGAGACGTTCAGCACGTCATCGATACGGCCGGTGATGGTGAAGTAGCCGGTGTCCTTGTCGCGGATCGCACCGTCGCCCGCCAGGTACAGCTTGCCCTGGAAGTCGGCCGGGTAGTAGGACTTCACGAAACGCTCCGGATCGCCCCAGATGTTGCGGATCATGGAGGGCCACGGACGCTTCACGACCAGAATGCCGCCCTGACCCCAGGGTACTTCGGTGCCGGTCTCGTCGACCACCGCAGCCTGGATGCCCGGGAAGGGCAGGGTGCAGGAGCCGGGGATCAGCGGGGTGGCGCCGGGCAGCGGGGTGATCATGTGGCCGCCGGTCTCGGTCTGCCAGAAGGTATCCACGATCGGGCAGCGGCTGCCGCCGACGTTCTCGTAGTACCACTCCCAGGCTGCCGGGTTGATCGGCTCGCCCACCGAACCCAGGAGGCGCAGCGACGTGAGGTCGTATTGCTTCGGATGCACGGCCGGGGTGTTGTCAGCGGCCTTGATCAGGGAGCGGATGGCGGTCGGCGCGGTGTAGAAGATGCTGACCTTGTGGTCCTGGATCATCTTCCAGAAGCGGCCGGCATCCGGATAGGTGGGAACGCCTTCGAAGACGATCTCGGTGGCACCGCAGGCCAGGGGGCCGTAGGTGATGTAGGTGTGACCCGTGACCCAGCCGATATCGGCGGTACACCAGAAGACATCGTTCGGCTTGATGTCGAAGGTGTATTGCATGGTCAGGATGGCGTGCAGCAGGTAGCCGCCGGTGGAGTGCTGGACGCCCTTCGGCTTGCCGGTGGAGCCGGAGGTGTAAAGCAGGAACAGCGGATGTTCAGCCTCGACCCACTCGGGCTCGCAGACGTCGGACTGCTGGGCAACGATCTCGTCGGCCCAGATGTCGCGACCGGCAACCATGGCGGTCTCGGCACCGGTGCGCTTGACGACCAGCACGCTGGTGATGGTGGGGCAGCCGCTGGCCAGCGCTTCGTCGGCGATGGACTTGAGCGGGAGGGCCTTGCCACCACGGTTCTGGCCGTCGGAGGTGATCAGCAGCACTGCGCCGGCATCGTTGATGCGGTCGGCCAGCGACTGGGCGGAGAATCCACCGAACACGATGGAGTGGGTGGCGCCGATACGGGCGCAGGCCTGCATGGCAACGACGCCCTCGATGGACATCGGCAGGTAGATGACGACGCGGTCACCCTTCTTCACGCCTTGCGCCTTCAGGGCGTTTGCAAACTTGGAGACACGGGTCAGCAGGTCGGAATAGGTGACCTTGGAGATATCGCCCTTGTCGCCTTCGAAAATCAGCGCAACCTTGTCGCCCAGGCCCTTCTTGACCTGACGATCGAGGCAGTTGTAGGACACGTTGAGCTTGCCATCGGCAAACCACTTGAAGAACGGTGCGTTGCTTTCATCCAGGACCTGGGTGAAAGGGGTCTGCCAGTCGATCAGTTCCTTGGCGCGCTTGCCCCAGAAACCCTCGTAGTCCTTATCGGCTTCGGCAACCAGCGCCTTGTACGCTTCCATGCCCGACACGGCCGCGTTCTTCACCACCTCTTCGGACGGATAGTAGAACTTCTGGGTGGTTTCGCTCGTCATTTTTTCACCTCTCCTCGTGTTATGAGTGTGCAACGTGGGTAGCTCTGAAACCTGTTCTGGGCGGGGAAGCCTGGCCGCTTGTGCTTGGTGTTGTTCTTCTTGCTTGCTGTGGATGCACGCGCCGTTTCTGATTTTTCTTGGAGTACCGGGCCCTGGGTCCGAGCGGCATTAGAAGCGATCAATCTTACACATGACTTACACCCGGCAACTTCCGCCCGGAACCACCGCATTCCTGCCACGGCGCCTGCCTGCACGGGCGTGCCGGCACGGTGACGGAACGGACCGCAGGGCGTGCCACGTCTTTACAAGCCGGATTATTCCAATAGAATTAATTCTAATGACATATACAAGAACATCCCGCGATGCACCTCCCGAGCCGCTTCCTGCTGTCAGCCAGCCTGTTGCTGGGCGCCTGTGCATCCCCGCCCACGTTGCTCCCGGGCCCCGGCCATCTCGGGACGGCAGCGCCTGAGCGGCCAGCCACGGCGCCGCCGCCAGCCCTGCCGCCGCCGACAGCGCCCCTCTTCGCGGTCTACGACGAGATCCA
>WBTZ01000103.1 GCA_009026175.1 Zoogloea sp.
GCCGAGCTGCGCGTGCGCCTCGCCGCGGCACGCCGGCCGCTGCTGATTGCCGGCGGCACGGGCTGGACGGCCGAGGCCTGTGCCGCGCTGCGGCGCTTCGTGCTTGCCAACGACCTGCCCGTGGCGGCCTCGTTCCGGCGCCAGGACCTGTTCGACAACCGCGATGCACATTATGTCGGCCAACTGGGCCTCGGCGTCTCGCCCAAGCTGGCTGAGCACGTACGCAACGCAGACCTGCTGCTGGTGCTCGGGGCCCGCCTGGGGGAAGCCACATCGTCGGGCTACACCCTCGTCGAAAGCCCTGGCCCGCGCCAGACGCTCATCCACATCCACGCCGACCCGGACGAGCTTGGGCGGACCTACCAGGCCACCCAGCCGATCAACGCCAGCGTGGCCTGCATGGCGCAGGCCCTGGCCGGCCTTGAGCCGATCACGGCGCCGCCCTGGCGGGAATGGACTCAAACGCTGCGTAACGGCTACCAGGCCCACTCGACGCCCCCCGCACCAACCGAGGTGATCGACGGTGCCGACTTCGGCCAGGTCATGGCCTGGCTGGACGCCACGCTGCCCGACGATGCCATCATCGCCAACGGCGCCGGCAACTACACCGTATGGGTGCACCGCTTCTTCCGTTACCGCCAGCCGGCCACCGAGCTGGCACCGACCAATGGCGCCATGGGCTACGGCCTGCCCGCCGCCATTGCCGCCAAGCTGCGCCACCCGGACAAGACCGTGGTGTGCCTGGCCGGCGACGGCTGCTTCATGATGTATCCGCAGGAGCTGGCCACGGCGCTGCAGTACGGCGCCGCGGTGATCATCATCGTGGTGAACAACGGCATGCTGGGCACCATCCGGATGCACCAGGAGCGGGAGTACCCGGGGCGCGCCATCGCCACCGACCTGGCCAATCCGGACTTCGTCGCCCTGGCCCGGGCCTTTGGCGCCCACGCAGAGCGGGTCGGCCACAGCGAGGACTTCCCCGCCGCCTTCGAGCGGGCCCGTGTGTCAGGCGTGGCGGCCCTGATCGAACTGCAGGTCGATCCCCGCCAGATCACCCCCCATGCGCGTCTGGGCTAGGCATCACGGTGTCGGCCGCTGCGGTGGCACAAAGCACTGCATCGGGCCACGTACCGGAAGTGATGGTCCGGGCGACCTCGGCCTTCACCAGGCCGATGATCTTCCACAGCCCCGACGGGATGACCCGGTTACGCCCGGGCACGATGCCGACCCGTCGGCGCACCTCCGGCCCCACCAGGCGCAGGCTGCGCAGACGACCGTCCGCCAGCTCCTCGCTCACTGCCGCCAGGGGCAGCACGGTGCAGCCGCAGCCCTGCATCACCAGGCGTTTGGTCAGGGAGATCGACGCATCGCACTCCAGGACAAGGTTCGGCGTAAAGCCATGGCGCGCCGCCAGGGACTCCACCAACAAGCGGATCCCATGGGGTGTGCTCGGCAGGATCAGCGGCCAGTCACCCAGGCGGGCCACCTCCAGGCGGTCGCCGGGCAGTTCTGCATTACCTGGAGTGATCAGGTGCAGCCCTTCATCGAGGAGCAGATCGAATTGCAGCGCGCCGATCTGCTCGGGCAGGTAGATCACCGCGAAGTCCAGCTCGCCATGCCCCAGCTTGTCGAGGATCTGATTGCCCAGCGCCTCCACGAAGCGCAGCCGCGTCTGGGGGTAATGGGCCTGCAGGGCGTGGGCCAGCGGCCCGAACAGGATCCGCGCGATGGTGGGCTGGGCGCCGATGTGGAGGCGCGCCGGCCCATTGCCGGCCGGGTCGCGCAGCCGGTCGCCGGCCTGCGCCAGCAGCTCGCCGACGGCCTCGGCATACCCCAGCAGCTGGCGCCCCTGGTCGGTGGCCGACACCCCCCGCCCGCTGCGATGCAGGAGCCGCACACCCAGCTCGCCTTCGAGCTGGGCCACGCGCCGGCTGACCGTCGAAGGGTCGATCCCAAGCTCCATCCCGGCGCGGGACAGGCTGCCCGCCCGTAGCACCCGGGCGAAGAGGTCCAGGTCTTCGGAATTCATGCCAGGCCCACCTGCATGCAGATCCCGGCCACAGGGAGGGCATAGAATGCAGGACGCGCAGACCGCGGGCTCCCGCCAGGTCCGGCTGCAAGACGTGGGGCCATGGCGACGGCCACCCCCGATGGAATCCGATGCATCAACATGTCCTCATCCTGCGGGCCCTGTGCGCGCTGGCACTGGCCCCGTGCGAAGTCCGGGCCGACGACTGCGAGCGCCTGCCCAAGCCGACGGTGACGCTGAAACGTCACCAGGAGGCCTTCGCCCTCGACCTCCGCACCAGCTTCCGCACCCTTACCCTACTGGGGCCGGCGGGCACCCGCCCGGGCATGAAGGTGCTTGGGTTGACGCGGGGCACCGCCATCGTCAGCTTCCAGACCCGGATCGTATCCTACGTCGATCCCGGTGGCCGCTGGGAGTGCGCCAGCCCCCAGCTCACCGTGACCTACGGCTTCAGCCCCATGACCGTCTACGTGGCGCGGGAATTCCCGCAAGGCAGCTGTGCCTGGAACGAGATCCACCGCCACGAGCTGCGCCACGTCCGGGCTTACCAGGAACATCTGGAGGGCATCGAGCCCGAGCTGCGCGAGGCCCTGCAACGCCGCTTTGTCACCGGCGACCCCTGGCGCGGCCCGGTCGGGCAGGCCCGCAACCGGATCCAGCAGGAGCTCGAGGAACGCTGGGCACCCTATGTGAAGCGCATGATCAACAAAGTGGACCTGGCGCAGGCCCTGATCGATACGCCCGAGGAGTACGCCCGCGTGGCGTCGAGCTGCGCTGGAGAGATCCGGCGCCTCACCCGCTGACAGCAGGCAGACAGGGGAGAATCACTGCGCGCCCGTCTTTGGCGATCAGGGGCTGTGGAGGCATAATGCTCCATCTTCAGCTACAGATTTTTACGATGCGCCGCCTGATCGCCTCGTTGGCCCTGCTCGTCGCAGGCGTCTCGCCCTCCTCCGCCCAGGAAGCCACCTATCGCTTTTCTCCCATCAACCAGTGGGACATCAACAAGACCGCCGCCTACTGGAACCCGATCATCCAGTACGTCTCGGACAAGAGCGGC
Source organism: Zoogloea sp. (assembly GCA_009026175.1). Lineage (GTDB taxonomy): Bacteria > Pseudomonadota > Gammaproteobacteria > Burkholderiales > Rhodocyclaceae > Zoogloea. The sequence continues at coordinate 3,090 of WBTZ01000103.1, forward strand.
GTCAAGCTGCAGCTCAAGATAGGGCGGACGTCGGCAGACACCACCAGCTACGTGCTGGCCCAGGAGGTGGAGTTCGTCTTCAGCAACCATCTGTTCAGCCCGGAGCGGGAAAGCCTCGGCTGGAAGGTGTTCGGTCGCCGCAACGCGCCTCCGCTGCATGGCCAGATCGCCGTACCCGCCGATTCGCCGGTCACCACCATCGAGCAGCTGAAGGGGCAGGAAGTTGCCTTTGCCGGACCGGAGGCCTTCATCGGTTACAAAGTGCCCTACGCCTACCTGCTGTCAAAAGGTATCGAGGTGAAACCGGTGTTCGGCGGTAACCAGAATGCCGCGATCGCCCAGATGTTTGCCGGAAAGGCCCGGGCGACGGGCAGCAACTCGATGCTGATCGAGGGCTACGCCAATCGCGAGAACAAGAAGTTCAGGATCCTGTGGACCTCGGAGCCCTACCAGGACCTGGCCCTCATGGCTTCCGGCAAGGTGCCTGACAAGGACCTCAAGGCGGTAAGCAGCGCCTTCCTCAACATGCACAAGGATCCGCGCGGCAAGGAGATCCTGCATCGCTCGTCCCAGGAGGTCGGCCTCGACAGCGACGCCTACTTCATCCCCGCGACCAATGCCGACTACGCGGCCTATCGGCGCTTCTACCAGAACGCACCGGCCAGCTTGCGCTGACCAAGGCACGCATGCTTCGGAATCTGCTCCGGCACCTGCTGCCAGGGTCCCTCGTCGCAAGAATCTACGCGCTCTATTCGGTGGCGCTGCTGTTCTTCTTCGGCGGCGGGCTGGCGGTTTTTTACACCCACCAGTTTTCCGAGGGGCTTGAATCCGTCCAGCAGTCGGCAACCATGCTGATCGAGATCATCGCGCAGCCGATCAGCGACAGCGCGGTGATCGGCGACTACGACACGATCAAGCGGGTGCTCGACAAATCCATCGTCGGCTCGCAGTTCGCTGAGGCCAACTTCATCGACCTGTCCGGCGGCAAGCTGCACAGCGAGAGCCGCGTTCCCCCACCCGCGGTGGCGCCCGCCTGGCTGCGCGCCAAGGTGGCCGGGAGCCTCTACGAGGTCAACCGGGTCATCTCGGCCGGCGGACGGGATTATGGCGTCCTGCGCCTCGGCTTCGACGTGGACTTCATCGCCGGGGGCCTGTGGGAGCTCTTCCGCAATGCCCTGCTGCTCACCCTGCTCGCCCTTACCGGCGGACTGGTGCTGATCTGGTTCCCGCTGAAGCGCTGGCTCGGCACCCTGGAGCGTGTCCGTTACTTCGAGGCGCCGCGTACCGAAGGCCTTGTCAGCAGCCACCAGGAGCAGCTTGCCGACCTGCCGCTGGAGTTCCGGCCGATGTTCGACGTACTCAACCAGACCGCCGCCCGTCTCGGCCGCGAACTGGCCAAGCGCGAGACGGCCTTGGTCTCCCTGCGCGAGCTGCTGGCCGGGCTGCGCGCCCTGCCGGAGTCACCTGCGAACTCGACGGAAGGCGACATCGAGAGCCTGACCGCCGCCATCGGCCGCCTCGTCGCCGAGCGCGAGGCAGGACGCCTGGCGCTTGAGCAGGCCCGGGATGCCGCCGAGGCCGCCAACCGCGCCAAGAGCGACTTTCTGGCCAACATGAGCCACGAGATCCGTACGCCCATGAACGGCATCATCGGCATGACCGAGCTGGCCCTCGATACCGACCTCACGGAGGAGCAGCGGGGCTACCTCGACGTGGTCAGCTCTTCGGCCAATGCACTGCTGACCATCATCAACGACATCCTCGACTTCTCGAAGATCGAAGCCGGCAAGCTGAAGATGGAGCGCATCGTCTTCGATCTTTCCGCCCTGGTGCGGGACTGCCTGCGCCCGATCACCCTGAAGGGCGAGGAAAAGGGGCTGAAGGTCTCGCTGAGCATCGACCCGCAGGTTCCTGCGGCCGTCTTCGGCGACCCGGTGCGGGTACGCCAGGTGCTGCTCAACCTGCTCAGCAACGCGGTCAAGTTCACCCACGAGGGCGAGGTCGAACTGCGCGTGGTCCGCCGTCCCGCGGCGGAAGCCGGACACGATGAACTGTGTTTTTCGGTGCGCGATACCGGCATCGGCATCAACCCGGAGGCCCAGGCCAACGTCTTCGAGGCCTTCTCCCAGGAAGACACTTCCATCACCCGAAAATTCGGCGGTACCGGTCTGGGTCTATCCATCTCCAGCCGGCTGGTGCACCTGATGGGGGGCGCGATTCAGCTGGAAAGCACCAAGGGCGTCGGCTCCACCTTCTCCTTCACCCTGCCTTGCCTGCCCGCCAGCACAGACGCCATGGCCACCCCGCAGATCGCTCCCCTCCCCGATTATGACGACGCGGGTGGCAAGCGGGTGCTGCTGGTGGAGGACAACCGGATCAACCAGATCGTGGCCATGAAGCTGCTGCAGAAGCGCGGCCACCTCGTGCAGCTTGCCGACGACGGACAGATCGCTGTGCAGGCGCTGCAGCAGCAGACCTTCGACCTGGTCCTGATGGACATGCAGATGCCCGTCATGGACGGTCTCGAGGCGGCGCGCCGGATCCGCGCCCTTGAAGCGTCCGGCGCGCGCCCCCGCACACCCATCATCGCCATGACGGCGAATGCCATGAAAGGCGACCGGGAACGCTGCCTCGAGGCCGGCATGGACGACTACCTCACCAAACCGATCAACGCCGAAGAGTTGTTCGAGAAGGTGGATCAGTGGGCGGTCACCAGCTCCGAATGAGCCTGTCCCGCCGGCCTGGCCTTGAAGTGCATCTCAGTTGCGCCTGCTGGCGATGCATTTCTCCAGCTGGTTCTTGGGCACTCGCTGGAGCTGACGCAGAAAGTCCGGGGACACTTCGCTGACGCGGTGGCGCTGCTGCAACTCCTCCTCCAGCCGCAGCAGCAGGCTGGCCGCCATCTCCGCATCGGCCAGCGCGCGGTGGTAGCGCCCGGCCACGGGCAGCCTGGCGTACTCGACGAGGGCCGCCAGTTTGTGGCTCGGGGCGAGCGGAAAGAGACGCCGCGACAACAGCAGCGAACAGATGAACTCCTTCTGCCGAGTGCGCTGGATGCGGGCCAGCTCTGCATCCCAGAACTTGCAGTCAAAGGCGGCGTTGTGGGCCACCAGGGGAAGATCACCCACAAAATCGGAGACGGCCTGCATGACCTCGGCAGCCGGTGGCGCCTGGCGGATCATCGCGTCGGAGATGCCGGTCAGGGATTCGATGAAGGATGGGATCCTGACCCCGGCATTCATCAGGCTCTGATAGCGGTCCACGACCTTGCCGTTCTCCACGATCACGGCCGCGATCTCGGTTGCCCGGTCGCCCTGGGCGGGCGACAGGCCGGTGGTTTCAAAGTCGATGACGGCGACGATTTCCATGTCTGCTCTACTCCTGCTCAGCGCCTGACGGGCCAGTACCAGCTCGGTACACCCTTGCGTCCACCGCCCACGCCCTGGCGGTAACGGCTGCGCAGATGGCCGTCCACCACGCCGATCCATGGCGCCAGGTGCTCCTCGGCCAGGTCATAGTCCACAAACAAGTCCGGCAGGCGGTAGCCGAACCAGCGATAGGCGGCCAGCAGGCGCACCGTGATCTCGGCCTCCTCGAGGGAGGCCCGCTGCGGCGACGGCGGCAGGAAATCCAGGCGAATGCGCTTGCCCTGATGGGCTGCATAGGCCCAGCCCCGCCAGACGCCGTCGATGGTCTCGTTCTGGGACGCCATGGGCGCCATCGAGAACACATGCTTGAGCTGCAGGGAGAGGTTCTTCATGCGATCCAGCTGCGCAGCCCGGGCCAGCTGCTCCTCCGGCACATGCGGCTTGAAGAAGCCGTCGCCGCAGTCCGCATGCAGCTGGAACAGGGACAGCAGCGCCTCGAGACGGCTGTCACCCGACATGCCGGCGATCTGTTCGAGGTAGGCACTGCCGGCCGTGATCTGGAAGCCCTTGGTCTCCAGGAGGGGCTGGGGCGCCTGCATCAGCGAGGTCACCACCGCGTGCTCGGCCGGCGTGAGCCCGGCGACCACGCCCTCCTCCTCCTGGTGCCCGAAGCGCCCTGCCCGGCCACCGATCTGCTGCAGCAGCGACGGCGACAAGGTATCCCGCGTCACCCCGTCGTACTTCTGGATGGCGGTGAACACGACGCGCTGGATCGGCAGGTTCAGCCCCATGCCGATGGCGTCGGTGGCCACCAGGATGTCTGCGTCGCCCTCGGCGAAGCGCCGTGCCTCCCGCTCGCGCACCTCCGGCGACAGGGCGCCGTAGATGCAGGCGACCGACCTGCCCAGGGCCAGCAGGTCATCGCGCAGGTTCAGGGCGTCACGCCGGGAGAACACGATGAAGGCATCCCCCGGCCGCGCCCGGCGCAGGGCACCGACCGGCACGCCGGCCAGCGGCTGGCCAACCACCAACGGATGCTTGCGCGTCTTGCGCCGGATCTCCAGGGGCAGGCCCAGGCGGGCCGCCAGGGCCACGATGGCTGGCTCCGCGGACAAGGCCCCCACCAGCCAGACTTCCGATGCGTTGGCGCCGACGACCGCCTGGGTCCACGCCCAGCCCCGGTCGGGATCACTGAGCATCTGGATCTCGTCGATGACCGCCACCTCCAGCTCTTCGGAAGGATCGAGCATCTCGATCGTCGAGGCGGTGACCCGGCTGCCCTCGACCAGGCGGCGCTCCTCCCCGGTGATCAACGAAGCGCTGACCCCGAACTCCTCGTTGAGACGGGTGAAGGCTTCCAGGGCCAGCAGGCGCAAGGGGCCCAGGTAAACGCCCGAGGACACTGTCGCCAGGCGCTCGAAGGCGTCGTGGGTCTTGCCTGAATTGGTCGGCCCCAGCACCGCGATCAGCTTGCGCCGGCGCCGGCGGGCCGGAAAGGTATCGGGATAATCGGAGAGCTTGAGGCTGCGTCCGATCTGCTCCGCCAGATCCCGGTGACGCCGCTTGGCGCGCAGGTCATTGAGGGACTGGGCCAGCCCCTTGCCCACCGCCGCCAGATCCAGATCGCCACCGGACCAGTCGTCGCGCAGTTTGCGCAGGTTGGGCTGGAGGCCTTCGGCCACACAGGCATCCAGATAGGCGGCAATCTCCGCGATGGCCGACTCGAGCGCCTGCTCGAGTCGGTGCCCCTGCTCCTTGAGCATGGCCTGCTCCAGCCCGTCCCTGATCTCGCCGGGCCGCCGCCGCCAGTGCGCCGCCTGCCCCAGGCAGGTTTCGGGGATGAAGCCGAAGATCCGGTATTCCGCTCCCTGCAGGCTCACCCGCCGGCCGGCCGCGAGCCACACCCTGTTGGCACTGATTGTCCGGGCAAATCGAAGGTCGATTGCCGCGCGGCTTGCGGGAGCGTCCATGTGAGTTCTGGTGATGGCTCATGGGGATGAGCCATGCGCTGAGTCCGAGTTCGGGAGCAACAGCGCAGGGCGCTGTCCGGAAAAGCAAAAAGCCCTGATTGCTCAGGGCTTTTTGCTTGAAACAGGTCTTGGCGGAGAGTGAGGGATTCGAACCCTCGATGCAAGTTTTAGCTCGCATGCTCCCTTAGCAGGGGAGTGCCTTCGACCTCTCGGCCAACTCTCCTCCGCAAGAGCTGCGCATTATAGACAAGGCGCAGCGTTACGTCAAATCAAACTGGAGCCTGATCGAGGCCGAAGGCGCGATGCAGCACGCGCACGGCCAGCTCCAGGTATTTCTCGTCGATGGCGACGGAAATCTTGATCTCGGAGGTGGAGATCATCTGGATGTTGATGCCTTCCTCGGCCAGGGTCCGGAACATGCGGGAGGCCACGCCCGGGTGGGAGCGCATGCCGACACCGACGATGGAGACCTTGGCCATGGTGCGGTCGCCCTGGATCGCACGGGCGCCGATGTGGGCCTGCACGCCTTCGAGGATCTTGATGGCCTTGTCGTAGTCGGGACGATTGACGGTGAAGGAGAAGTCGGTGGTGCCGTCGTGGCCCACGTTCTGGATGATCATGTCCACATCGACATTCGCGTCCGCCACCGGTCCGAGGATCTGGTAGGCGATACCCGGCTTGTCGGGCACGCCCAGCACGGTGATCTTGGCTTCGTCACGGTTGAAGGCAATGCCGGAGATGATCGGCTGTTCCATGTTCTTGTCTTCCTCTACGGTAATCAGGGTGCCCTCACCTTCCTCCTGGAAGCTGGAGAGAACACGAAGCTTGACTTTGTACTTGCCGGCGAATTCAACCGAGCGGATCTGCAGCACCTTGGAGCCGAGACTGGCCATTTCCAGCATCTCTTCGAAGGTGATGGTGTCCAGCTTGCGCGCCTCCGGCACGACGCGGGGGTCGGTGGTGTACACACCATCCACGTCGGTATAGATCTGGCACTCGTCAGCCTTGATGGCCGCCGCCAGCGCAACGCCGGTGGTATCCGAACCACCACGGCCGAGGGTGGTGATGTTGCCGGCCTCGTCCACACCCTGGAAGCCTGCCACCACGACGACGGCGCCTGCATCGAGATCGCGGCGGATGTTGTCGCCGTCGATGTCGAGGATGCGCGCCTTGGTGAAGGAATCGTCGGTCAGGATGCGCACCTGGCCGCCGGTGTAGCTGCGCGCCTTGATGCCCATTTCCTCGAGCGCCATGGAGAGCAGGCCGATGGTGACCTGTTCGCCCGTGGAGATCACCACGTCGAGTTCACGGGGGCTCGGATTGGGGCTGATTTCCTTGGCCAGGGCGATCAGGCGATTGGTCTCGCCGCTCATCGCGGACAGGACGATCACCATCTGGTGCCCCTGGGCATGGAACTTCGCGACCCGCTTGGCCACGTTCTTGATCCGTTCGGGGTTGCCGACGGAAGTGCCGCCATATTTCTGAACTATGAGCGCCATCTTGACTTCTAAGAAGGGAGGATGTGGAAAACCCGTGATCTTATCGGATAACGGGGTTTCGCGCATCTTGTTGCGCTCAGGGTGGGTATCAGGATGTCGATGTGGCGCTTTTCACGAAATCTCAATGTGGAAAACCCTAGCCAAAGCAAATATAGCGTTGTATTACGAGACGACTCTGATCTATACTTTTCGACATATAACGAAAGTTATATTAAAAAACACCTAGAGGCTTGTTAAAGCTGACAGAGCAACCCCTGAGGATGGCAGATATGAAAACTACTGAAAAAGTTGATGTGCGCGAGATCCGTCGCAAGCTGGGCATGAACCAGTCCCAGTTCTGGTCCAAGATCGGCGTGACCCAGAGCGGTGGCTCCCGCTACGAAAGCGGACGCAACATTCCCCGCCCCGTTCAGGCCCTGCTGCGCCTTGTTCACATCGAGCAGGTCGACATCAGCAAGATCAAGAAGGACGATGTGGATGTGGTCGAGTACCTGAAGGCGACCAACCCCGAGCTGTTCAAGACCCTCAAGAAGGAAGCGCGCGCCAAGAAGAAGGAACGCGTTGCCCACTGAGCCGGCCACTCCCGGTGACAGGCCGAGCGCCGGTCGCCGGGAGCCGTCGGAATGGCGTCTCCCCCGGAGATCGCCCCCAGAAGCGAGGCGGGTGCCCGCTGCGTTATAATGCGGCCCCCTCCCCCCTCTTCGGTGTTGTTCGATGCGTATCACGCGCCGCCTTGAATTCGACGCGGGTCACCGTATTCCCGACCACGCCAGCCAGTGCCGCCATCTTCATGGCCATCGCTATGGGCTGGAAATCACACTGTCCGGTGAGATCATCAAGGCCGACGGCGAGCCCGTAAACGGCATGATCATGGATTTTGCCGACGTCAAGGCGATCGCCAAGCAGCATGTGGTTGATGTCTGGGACCACGCTTTCCTTGCCTACCGCGGCGACACCGCCGTCGTCAGCTTCCTGCAGTCCATGCCCGGTCACAAGACCGTGCTCCTCGACGTGGTTCCCACCGCCGAGAACCTGGCCGCAGAAGCCTTCCGGATCCTCGACCCCCTGTACCGGGATAGCTACGGCAACCACCTCCGCCTGGAGCGCGTGCGCCTGTTCGAAACGCCCAACTGCTGGGCCGACGCCCTGCGCAGCGAGCGGGACTGAAGCGGCGCGGCCGGATCAGGTGACCTGCAGGCTCAGCTTGCCGACGCCCTCCACACCCGCCTCGATCCTGTCCCCCACCTTCACCGCACCAACGCCTTCGGGTGTGCCGGTCATGACCAGATCGCCGGGCTCCAGCCGGAACCAGCCGGACAGCCTGGAGATCACCTCGGCGACCGACCAGATCATGTCGGCCAGATCGCCCTGCTGGCGGCGCACCCCGTTCACGTCGAGCCAGACCGCTCCACGTCCCGGGTGCCCCACCGCGGCCGCGGGCAGGAGCGGGCTCATCGGCGCCGAACGGTCGAAGGCCTTGCCGATCTCCCAGGGACGCCCCTGGTCTTTCATCTGCCCCTGCAGGTCACGCCGGGTCATGTCCAGCCCCACCGCGTAGCCCCACACGTGGGACAGGGCCTGCTCCACCGCGATGCGCTCACCACCGCGACCTATCGCCACCACCAGCTCAACCTCGTGATGAAGGTTGGCTGTCGCCATCGCATACGGCCAGGCGACACACTCCCCTGAAGGTATCGGCACCACCGCATCGGCCGGCTTGCAGAAGAAGAACGGAGGCTCCCGATCCGGGTCGGAGCCCATCTCCCGCGCATGTGCCGCATAGTTGCGGCCCACACAGTAGATGCGCCGCACGGGAAAGACATCCTCGCCCCCCGCCACGGGCAGTACGGGAACGGACGGCTGAGCAATGACAAAGGCCATGAAAGACGCCTCCTGTTCAAAAACCGCATGATGAACAAAGTCGGCCGATGCTGCACGTCGCCGTTGCAAGTGTTAACCCGCTACCACCTGCGACCTTTGCCCACGCGCCACACTCCGAACACACCATCAACCCCGAGGAGACCGGCATGGCCAAGAAGATCCTGATGATTTGCGGCGATTTCTGCGAAGACTACGAGACCATGGTGCCCTTCCAGGCGCTGCTGGCGGTGGGCCACATCGTCCACGCCGTGTGCCCCGGCAAGAAGGCGGGGGACACCATCGCCACCGCCATCCACGATTTTGAAGGCGACCAGACCTACACCGAGAAGCGCGGCCACAACTTCGCATTGAATGCCAGCTTCACCGATATCCGGGCCGAGGACTACGACGGCCTGGTGATTCCGGGCGGGCGCGGTCCGGAGTACCTGCGCATGTACCCCGACGTGATCGCCGCCGTGCGCCACTTCTTCGATGAGAACAAGCCCGTCGCCGCCGTCTGCCACGGTGCCCAGCTGCTCGCCGGCGCCCGCGTGCTGGAAGGTCGCACCTGCTCCGCCTACCCGGCCTGCCGGGCCGAGGTGGAACTGGCCGGCGGGATCTATGCGGACATCCCGATCGATCAGGCGGTGACCGACCGCAACCTGGTATCGGCCCCTGCCTGGCCGGCCCATCCGGCCTGGATCGCCCAGTTCCTGTCGGTGCTCGGCACCCGGATCAGCCTCTGAACCGGACCCGCAGTCCCGCCGATCAGTGTTCGCCCTGATCCCCCCGACGCCCCGCCGGACCTAGAATGATCCGGCGGGGCGTTCCCGTTTGCGGAGTCACAGCCATGTGCCAGATCTTCATCAGTGCCGACCCGGCGCTCTATGCCACCCGCAGCCGCTCCATCCGGCTCCACGGTGTCGCCACCAGCCTGCGCCTCGAGAACCTGTTCTGGCAGGTGCTCGAGGAGATCGGCGAGCGGGACGGGCTCAGCGTGCCGCAGCTGGTGGGACGCCTCTACGACGAGCTCCTGACCAGCGGCCGCCTCGATGATGCAACGAACTTCTCGTCCTTCCTGAGGGTCTCCTGCATGCGCTACCAGCAACTCCAGCTCGCGGGCCGGATCCCGGCAGATGTCCGGACGCCCATCCGCAGCCTCGATCCCGCCTGGGTGCTGGCCACCGGACCGGCCGCCGCGCCCCAGTGATTGCAGCCGGACAACCCTTGCCCACAGGACGCTTCGCATGATCGACCTCTACTACTGGACCACCCCCAACGGCCACAAGATCACCCTCTTCCTCGAAGAGAGCGGTCTGCCCTACCGCATCCTGCCGATCAACATCGGCAAGGGCGAGCAGTTCCAGCCCGAATTCCTGCGCATTGCACCGAACAATCGCATCCCGGCCATCGTGGACACCCAACCGGCAGATGGCGGTGCGCCCATTCCCATGTTCGAGTCGGGGGCGATCCTCCTCTACCTGGCCGAGAAGAGCGGCCGCTTCCTGTCCGCCGATCCGCGGGTACGCCTCGAGACCTTGCAGTGGCTGTTCTGGCAGATGGGCGGACTCGGCCCGATGGCCGGCCAGAACCATCACTTCGGCGTCTACGCCCCCGAGACCATCCCCTACGCCATCGACCGCTACGTCAAGGAGACAGGCCGCCTCTACGCGGTACTCAACAAGCATCTCGCCGACCGAGCCTTCATCGCCGGCGACGACTACTCCATCGCCGACATGGCCTGCTACCCGTGGATCGTGCCCTACGAGCGCCAGCGCCAGAACCTCTCCGACTTCCCCAATCTGGCCCGCTGGTTCGAGGCCATCCGCCAGCGCCCGGCCACCGTACGCGCCTACGCCCTGGCAGAACAGATCAACAAGCCGGCCCCCCTCGACGAGGCGGCCAAGCAGGTTCTTTTTGGCCAGGATGCAAAAACCGTAAACAAAGGATGATCTTGGGCGGCACGTGCGGGTCGCTTCCGGTAAAATCCTGCGGTCTCTGAAGCCGCTTCTTACACCGGGCCCAAGACCGCTTCACCTTCCAACCGGCCCGCGCATCCCGTTTCCATGACAGAACCCATCGAACGATTCGACCAGCTCGACCTCCAGGCTCCCATCCTCGAGGCCCTGGCCGAGATCGGTTACGAAACCCCGTCGCCCATCCAGGCGGCGTGCATTCCCCATCTGCTCGCCGGCCACGACATCCTCGGCGAAGCCCAGACCGGCACCGGCAAGACCGCCGCCTTTGCCCTGCCCGCCCTCGACCGGGTGGACATCAGCAAGCGCAACCCCCAGGTGCTGGTCCTCGCGCCGACCCGCGAGCTGGCCATCCAGGTGGCCGAAGCCTTCCAGCGCTACGCCAGCAAAATGCCCGGCTTCCATGTGCTGCCGATCTACGGTGGCCAGAGCATGGTGGTACAGCTGCGCCAGCTGCAGCGCGGCGCCCACGTGGTGGTCGGAACCCCCGGCCGGGTCATGGACCACATCGAGCGCAAGAGCCTCAACCTCGACGGCCTGACCACCCTGGTGCTCGACGAAGCCGACGAGATGCTGCGCATGGGCTTCATCGACGACGTGGAGTGGATCCTCGAACACCTCCCCGCCGAGCGCCAGACCGCCCTCTTCTCCGCCACCATGCCGGATGCGATCCGGCGGGTTGCCCACCGTTACCTGCGTGATCCCAAGGAAGTGAAGATCAAGGCCGCCACGGCCACGGTCTCCACCATCCGCCAGCGCTTCCTGCAGATCGCCGGCCCGCACAAGCTCGACGCCCTGACCCGCATCCTGGAGGTCGAGGACGAGTTCGACGCCGCCATCGTCTTCGTGCGCACCAAGACGGCCACCGTCGAGCTCGCCGAAAAGCTCGAGGCGCGCGGCTATGCGGCCGCCTGCCTGAACGGCGACATGACCCAGCAGCTCCGCGAGCGGGTCATCGAACAGCTCAAGAACAAGGCCCTGGACATCGTCGTCGCCACCGACGTGGCAGCCCGCGGCATCGACGTGCCGCGCATCAGCCACGTCATCAACTACGACATCCCCTACGACACCGAGGCCTATGTGCACCGCATCGGCCGCACCGGCCGGGCCGGCCGCACCGGTAACGCGATCCTCTTCGTCGCTCCGCGTGAGAACCACCTGCTGCGCCAGATCGAGCGCGCCACCCGCCAGCCCATCGAAGCACTCAAGCTGCCCAGCCGCGAGGCGGTGGCCGACAAGCGTGTCGCGGCCTTCCGCCAGCAGGTCGCCGACGTGCTCGAATCCGAGGACCTGGGCTTCTTCCTCGACGTGATCGCCGGCATGGAAGAGAAGCACGACGCCGACATCCGCGAGCTGGCTGCGGCCCTGGCCTTCCTGGCCCAGAAGGATCGCCCGCTGCAGATGCCCGAAACCGGACGTCCCGACATCGCCCAGCTCGCCGCCGGCAAGCCGGACCGCCCGGTCCGGGATACCCGCGAGCCGCGCGAGAACCGCGAGGAGATCCTCGAACGCCGCCGCGACTACGCAGAAGGCCGGCTGGCCCGCTACCGCATCGACGTGGGCCGCGAACACATGGCCTCGCCCAAGGACATCGTCGGCGCGATCGCCAACGAAGCCGGCATCGAAAGCCGCTTCATCGGCCAGATCAACCTGTTCGAGGACTACAGCACGGTGGAGCTGCCGCCCGACCTGCCCAACGAGGTCCTGCAGATCCTGCGCAAGGCCCGGGTGCGCCAGCAGCAGCTCAACATCCGTCTGGCCAGCCCCGAAGAGGCCGCCCGCGAACGCGGCCGCCCCGGTGGTCCCGGACGGGGTGCTCCGGCAGGCAAGAAGCCCTTCCGCAAGGACGGCTTTGCCGGCAACAAGGACTTCAAGCCGCGCAAGCCGAAGCCCTGAGCACGCCTCACGGGGGCTGCGCCTGCAGCCCCCGGCCCCGCCTCAAGCCATGTCCAGGGAGTCGACGATCCGCTTCAGGGCATCGAAGCAGCGTGCGTCGATGGCCTTGCCGACTTCCGCCTCCATGATCTCCAGGGTTTTCGGAACCGGCACCGCGCCACGATAGGGGCGCACGGCGGTGATCGCGTCGAAGATGTCGGCGGTGGTGATGATCCGCGTCTCCAGTGAAATCGCGTCACCGCTCAATCCCCGCGGATAGCCTTTGCCGTCCAGGCGCTCATGGTGCGCCCCCGAGACGGTGGCCAGCTCCCCGAAGGCCTTGATGCGGGACAGGATGGCCTCGGTGTAGCGGGCATGCCGCTGCACCGCAGCCCACTCCTCCTCATCCAGCTTGCCCGGCTTGTCCAGGATCGCATTGCTGACCCCCAGTTTACCCATGTCGTGCAGCAAGGCGCCCCGCCTCAACCAGCGCCGGCGCGGCGCCGGCAGCCCGAGTTCCTCCGCGATGCGGTCGGTGTAGAGCGCCACCCGGGCACTGTGGCCCGCGGTATAGGGGCTCTTCGAGTCCACCACCTGGCCGAAGGCCGCGGCAATCTCGTCCAGATAATCTTCGTCGAGGGGCACCACGTAGCGTCCGGGCTCCAGCGCGAACACGGCCCGGTCCAGATCGACATCGGCCAGGCGCTCCCAGAACTCCGGCCTCTCCGCACACTGCCGGAAAGCCGCCACGACCGCGGGATCGAACCAGGTGCCGCAACGGTCCTCGACCTCCCAGCAAGCCGCGTCCATCCCGTCCGAGACATTGAACACATCCACCACCTGGGCCAGCAGGGCGATCCGCGCATAGACAGGGATCTGTGCGCCTTCCAGATGGCCGGGACGGCCGCTGCCATCCCAGTGCTCATCGAGGGCATGGATCCCCATCGCCACAGACTCACTGAAACGCAGCTGGCGGGCGATGTCGGCGCCACGGGTGCAGCGGGTTTCGATCAACTCCTGGGCGATCCCGTCGCCATTCTGGAAGATGTTGGCGATGGCCTTGAAGCGCTCGGTCAGCCCGGCGCCCAGCCCCGTGTGGCCGATCACGAACTTGAGCACCTTGGGCAGGCGCCCGTTCACGGTCTTGAAGTCGCGCTTGAAGCTCAGGTCGTCGGTCATGTACAGCTCGCAGATACGCGCCGCATTGCTGCTGCAGCCCAGATCCTTGAGCAGAAGCGTGTAGTACAGCTCCCACAGGGCCCCATCGGAAAGGCCCATGGCCCGCCCCACGTGCATGCCGATCCAGCAGCAGCGCACGCAGTGGCCTTCCGGCTGCCCCTCGGTGATGTCGAGGGCGTGGCTCAGGGCCCCGATCAGTTCGGATAGTGTCAAACCTGCCAGTGGCATGCCCCAGCTCCCGGGTGTTCGGGGCTTCCCGCTGGAAACCCCGCGATGGATTTTCCCGGGTAACGACCGTCCTTGCCGTGACTGAAGTCCCCGTCGGCCGTTGTAATCGCCCTACAGTCGGCCTCGTCGGACACGTGAACCCATGAACGCTCTGTTAAAATTCCGATTACAGTCATTTTCTCGAAACAATTTCATACTCATGTTCGGACGCCTGCTGCCCCAAGAGGGCCGTTTTTTTGAACTTTTCAACTCCCATGCGGAGCAAATCGTCCTCGGAGGCCAGGCCCTCGTCTCCCTGATGGAGGATCTCGCCGGCGCGGAGCAACATATCGGAGCCATTGAAGGCATCGAGCAGGCCGCCGACAAGATTACCCACGAGACCATCGCACAGCTGCACAAGAGCTTCATCACCCCCCTCGACCGTGATGAGATCCACAGCCTGATCAACGCCATGGACGACATCCTGGACACCATCCAGGACGTGGCCGAATGCACCACCCTTTATCACATCCAGCGCATCACCCCTGAAGCGCTCCAGCTGGCCAACGTCAGCCTGTCCTGCTGCACCCGGGTCAAGATCGTCGTCGGCCTGATCTCCAACATGGACAACGCCAGCGCCATCCTGCAGACCTGCCAGGAAATCGACCGCCTCGAGACCGACGCCGACCGCATCATGCGCGGCGCCATGTCGCGCCTCTTCCGCGACGAGCGGGATGCCCTGCAGGTCATGAAGCTCAAGGCCATCTACGAGCAGCTGGAGTCCATCACCGACCGTTGCGAGGACGTCGCCAAGATCGTCGAAGGCATCGTGCTGGAAAACGCCTGAGCGCTGCCATGGAACCCGTACAGATCGGATTCTGGGTCATCGCCGGGCTGGTTGTCGTCGCCCTGCTTTTCGACTTCATGAACGGCTTTCACGACGCGGCGAACGCCATCGCCACCGTCGTCTCCACCGGCGTGCTCAAGCCGCACCAGGCCGTCGCTTGGGCCGCCTTCTTCAATTTCGTCGCCCTCTTCGTCTTCCAGCTGAAGGTGGCCAGTACCGTCGGCAAGGGCATCATCGACCCGACAGTGGTCGATCACTACCTCATTTTCGGGGCCCTGTTGGGTGCCATCGCCTGGAACGTTGTGACCTGGTATTACGGCATCCCCTCCAGCTCGTCGCACGCCCTGATCGGCGGCATCGTCGGCGCGGCCATGGCCAAGGCCGGTACCGAGCCGCTGATTGCTGCCGGAATCTGGAAGACGGTCGCCTTCATCATCATCTCGCCGCTCCTCGGCTATGTGCTCGGGTCGATGATCCTGGTGGTGGTCGCCTGGATCTGCCGCAACAAGACCCAGCGCCGGGTGGACAAGTGGTTCCGCCGCCTGCAACTGGTCTCGGCCGCCCTCTACAGCCTTGGCCACGGCGGCAACGACGCGCAGAAGACGGTGGGCATCATCTGGATGCTGCTGCTGGCGGCCGGCGTCACGGCTCACGGCGACCCCGTACCGATCTGGGTGGTGGTGACCTGCTACATGGCCATCGGCCTCGGCACCCTGTTCGGCGGCTGGCGCATCGTCAAGACCATGGGGCAACGCATCACCAAGCTCAAGCCGGTCGGCGGCTTCTGCGCGGAGACCGGCGGGGCGATCACGCTTTTCCTCGCCACCAGCCTCGGCATCCCCGTTTCCACCACCCACACCATCACCGGAGCGATCGTCGGTGTCGGTTCGGTCCGGCGTACCGCTGCGGTACGCTGGGGCATCGCGGGCAGCATCGTGTGGGCCTGGATCCTCACCATCCCCTGCTCCGCCCTGGTGGCAGCCGGCGGCTACTGGCTCGGCCGCAGCATCATGTAAGCCCCCGGGAGGCGCAAACGCATCAAGCCGGGGAGCATTTGCCTCCCCGGGTGCTTGACGGGGACGGGCCAAGGCCCGATCCTCGCGGCACCCTGGAATTCACGACGCTTTTCGCAATGGCCACCCCCTCCCTCAAGCAGCAGAAAACCTTCGCCCTTGTCCGCATCATCGGTGGCTTCGCTGCCGCCGGCGTACTCGGCTATTCCTTCGTCGCCAACATCCTGGCGGGACAGCCTGCCGAAGGGGCCGTGCTCGGCACCGGCATCATGGCCTTGCTCGGACTGGGCTACGCAGCCTTCTACACCCGCAGCCTGAGCCGCATCGCAGAACAGGAAAAGTCGGCGGGCCAGTCTTGAGACTGCTGCACACAGGCGCATGCCTGCTGGTGCCGCTGCTGCTCGGCGCCTGCGCCAGCAGCAGCGGCCCGGTGGAGTCCCGCCCCTCGCCGGTGTTACCCCCTGCGCCTGGCAC
>WBTZ01000261.1 GCA_009026175.1 Zoogloea sp.
GCGGAGGCTGGCGGGCTTGCCGTGGCTGCTGGCCGGGTAGGGGCGCGCGGGGGGCTGGCGGCCGGCGGTGTCCGGGTTGCCGATGCCGTGCTGCTGACGGCCGCTTCGTGGACGCGGGTCTTGTCGGCGGTCTGGGGAAAGGACAGGCCCAGGTCATGGCCGAAGTCGGCGATGGTCTGGGTGCGTTGTTCCGGCCGGGCCGCCAGGGCCCGGTCGAGGGCGCCCAGGAAGGCCGGGCTGAAGCCTGCCGGGGCACGTTCGGCGAGTGGCCGGTATTGATCGTTGAGGAGCCGGCCCACCGAGGGCGGCGGGGTGCTGCCGGTGATCGCCCAGTGCACCGTGGCAGCCAGGGCGTAGACGTCGGTCCACGGCCCCTGCTTCATGTCCGGCAGTTCGGCGTATTGCTCGACCGGCGCGTAGCCGGGTTTGAGGATGACGGTGAGGGCCTGGGTCATGTCGCCGATGACCCGGCGTGCCGCGCCGAAGTCGAGCAGCAGCGGGCGGCCGCTGCCCTCCAGCAGGATGATGTTGTCCGGGGCGATGTCCCGGTGATAGCACTGCTCGCCGTGAATGAGCCGGAGGGCGTCGCACAGGGGGGTGAGGATGTCGGTCAGCCACGCTTCGCTGACCTGTGTCCGGTCTGCCTGGATGCTGTCCTTGAGGGTTTCGCCTTCATAGAGCGGCATGACCATGTAGGCCGTGCCGTTGGCCTCCCAGAAGCGGTAAACCTTGACCAGGGACGGATGGTCGAACTGGGCGAGGAGCTTGGCTTCGTTCACGAAGCTCTTGAGGCCCGCCTCGTAGGTGCTGCGATGGCGCTCCGAGCGCGGTGCCACGGTGGTCGGCCCGCGGCGCGAGGCGATCGAGCCCGGCATGTACTCCTTGAGGGCCACCTTGCGCTCGAGGGAGTGGTCCCAGGCCAGGTAGACGATGCTGAAGCCACCCTCGCCGACCTTTGCCCGCAGCTCGAATTCGCCGATCAGGGTGCCGGCGGGGAGCGCGTGTCCGTCTTCGTCATCGTCGGCCGCTTGTGCCGCCGCGGGCGGCGGGCCGTCGCTGGCGGTGGAGAGGATGGTGCGGTCGTCTTCTTCTGGTACGTTGCTCATGGCCGATGGGAGGTCTGGAAGAGGCGTCCGTGGTGCGCGCCAGGGCAATCCGTGGGGGGCGGCACAGGTGTGGGCCGGGTGAAAATAATCGTAGCATGTCGGGGTGGCGCTTTCGGCATGCCGGACCGGGCTCGTCAATTGCCCCTGCTATGATTGAATCGCCACAGCCCAATGAAAGCTGAACGAATCCCGCGAGGTTCCAAATGTTGTGTTCGAAGCGTCAACGACTTGTTCTGCCCATCGCTGCCTCGATGGTACTCAATGCCTGCGCAAATGTTGACATTGACCAGAAGACCCAGAATGTCGGGGTGGGGGCCGCGGTGGGGTGTGTGGCCGGCGTCGCGCTGGCCAAGCTGACCCGTAACGATGCTGCCACGGCCTGCGTGGCGGGCGCGGTGGTGGGCGGCCTGATCGGCTACCAGCGGGCGCGCAGTGCGGAGATCGATGAGGCCCGGGAGGCCGCCGATGCGGCACGCAAGGTGGAAGGTGCCAAGGTGTCCACGGTGCAGACCGATGCCGTCAGCGCCACCGACAAGCAGACCGGCAAGACCGAGTCGGTGTCGGCCTTCAAGTCGGTGTCGGTGGATATCCCCATCAGCCAGCTCGACACGCCGGACGGGCGTGAGGCGATGCGCAAGCTCAACGATTACGCCCGCAAGGTCGCCACCCAGCGGGAGGAAACGGTCGAGATGAGCATCGTCACCGCGCCGGCCAAGGGCGCCAAGGCGGTGGCCGCCAAGACCATCCAGACCTCCGAAAAGGCCGGTGGCGGCACCGTGCTGCGCAAGCAGCTCACCGATGCCCGCGTCCCGGCGAATGTGCAGCGGGTCAATATCGAGGTCAAGAACCCGACCAAGGTCTCCGTGTAGCCTGGGCTGAGGGGGCGGCTTCAGCGCCCCTCGAGGAGCTTGTCCAGGCCCTTGTTGAGGTCTCGCATGTACTTGCGCTCGCCCTCCCTGAGCGCGTCCCTGCCGGTGTCGGCGGTGCTGGCCGGGTCGCGTGCCTCTGCCCGCGGGCTCTTGGCGGCTGCCTTGGCAGGAGCCTCGGCCTCCGTCACTTCGAAGCTCAGGGCGGCGTAGCTGTCGGGGCAGTTGGCCGGGTCGGCACACTGCGGGGCGCCGGCCAGGGTGACACCTGCCGTCGCCAGCCGGGCCTCCACCACGGCCCGTGTCGCCGGGCCGGACCTGCCCCCGGCGTTCAGGCCGAGGATGCCCATGTCCCGGGGGACGGCCGACTGGATGGCGAGCACCTTCCAGTTGCCCTGCGGCAGTTCGGCCCGGTAGGCGGCGAGCTGGCGTGTCAGCCGGAAGGGTTTGTCGGGCACGATCCGGTTGGAGGTGTCCGGGCCGCCCGGGAAGACCTGTTGCAGCAGGCCGGTCGCGGTGTCCCACAGCAGCACATAGACAAAGCCCTCGCGCCGGCTGCGCAGGCTGAAGGCGAGCGTGTCCTTGCCCAGCACGGCGGGGGTCGCGACGCCCTCCACCGCCAGGCCGAAGGAGGCGTCGGAACGGCTGGTCAGCGCGTCGATGGCTTCGTCGAGGGAGACTGGCCTGGGAGCCGGAGCCGGAGCCGGAGCCGGAGCCGGAGCCGGAGCCGGAGCCGGAGCCGATGGCTGTGCCGGGGCAGGGGCTGCCGGTGTCATAGCGACTTGAGGGGGCGCCGCCTCGACGGGAGTCGTCCTGGCCGCGGTGGTTTCGGCAGGCGGCGGCGTTCCCGGCGAGGTGCTCAGGCGCCAGACCAGGCCTGCCGCCAGTGCGGCGGCGACGGCTGCGCCGATCACCAGGGGGGCCTTGCCGGACTTTCCGGTACCGCGGCCGGCCTCGCTA
>WBTZ01000104.1 GCA_009026175.1 Zoogloea sp.
GACCTGCTGATGGTGCTGCTCTTCCTGGGTGGTGCCCTGGCGTGCTTCGGTACCGACCTCACCCGGCTGGCCGGTGTCGGCAGCGCCGTGCCGATCGCTGCGGCGGCCGGCATCCTCGGGCTGCTGTTGGCCCCCCGGCTGTTCGCCGCCCCGGGGCGCGCCCTGGCGCGGGCCCTCACCCGGGTGGCTCCCGGGCCGGGGCAGAAGATCCAGGCCGAGATCGACAAGGCGCTGGCTACGCTGGAACATTTCTCGGCAGGCCACACCATGCCCCGCCTGATCGCATGGTCCTTCCTGGCCTGGCTGGCCGAAGGCTGTGTCTTCTGGTGTGCAGGCCTGGCCCTGCCCGCCCTGTCCGCCCCCCTGGGCGGCTGGCTGGCCCTGCCGGTGGGCACCCTGGCGACGCTCATCCCCAGCACGCCCGGCTACATCGGCACCTTCGACTACTTCACCGCCCGGGCCATGACCGAGCTCGGCAACCCGGCCGCTGCAGCCACCGCCTACGCCCTGCTGGTGCACATCCTGCTCTGGCTGCCGGCCACCCTGGCGGGCGGCATCTACCTGATCCTGAATCCGACCCGGCCATCCCCCGAAGCCGAAACCTGCTGACCATGACGCTCTCCCATACCACCCGGACCACCATTGTCGGTGGTGGCTTCACCGGCCTGACGGCTGCCTACGAACTGGCCTCGAAGGGCATCCAGGTCACCGTCCTCGAGGCCGAGAACGAGATCGGCGGCCTCGCCGCGGCCTTCGACGTGGCCGGAGAAAAGCTGGACCGCTTCTATCACCACTGGTTCACCAACGACCTCGAGGTGATGCAGCTCATCGACGAGCTCGGCCTGGCCGACCGGGTGGAGATCAACCCCACCAACACCGGGGTGTACTACGCCAACAACTTCTTCAAGCTGTCGACGCCCTGGGACCTGCTCAACTTCACGCCCCTGGGCTTCGCCGACCGGATCCGCCTCGGCCTCCTGGCGCTACGTGCCCGCCGGGTCAAGGACTGGATGTCCCTGGAGAACAAGACCGCCCACGAGTGGTTGCGTGAGCTGGGGGGCGACAAGGTCTACAAGGTCGTCTGGGAACCCCTCCTGAAGGGCAAGTTCGGCCCCTACGCAGAAGACATCTCGGCCGTGTGGTTCTGGAACAAGCTCAAGTTGCGCGGCGGCAGCCGGGGCAAGGGTGGCGAGGAACGCCTGGCCTATTTCAAGGGCGGCTTCGTCGCCCTGGCCGAGGCGCTGGCCCAGCGCATCCGCGAGCTGGGTGGCCGCATCGAGCTGAACGCCCCCGTCACTTCCATCGCCTGCCAGGCCGGCGTGTGGCACACCACCACCCCTGGCGGAGTGGTCCGGTCCGAGCGGGTCATCAGCACCACCGCGCTCCCCCTGCTGGCCGACATGCTGCGGGGCTGGGCCACTCCGGACTACCTGCGCAGCCTCGAGCAGATCCAGTACATCGGAAACGTATGCCTCGTACTGGAACTCGACCGGCCGCTGTCGAAAACCTACTGGCTGAACGTGAACGACCCCAGCTTCCCCTTCGTCGGCGTCATCGAACACACCAACTTCGAGCGCCCTGAAACCTACGGCGGCCGGCACATCGTGTACCTGTCCAAGTACCTGCCCCACACCGACCCGCTCTACAGCATGGATGCGGATGCCTTCCTGGCTTACGCCCTGCCCTTCCTCAAGACCATGTTCCCGGCCCTCGACCGCTCCTGGATCAAGGCCCGCCACCTGTGGCGTGCCCGCTGGTCCCAGCCGGTCGTGGCACGCCACTACAGCCGGCTGATCCCCGCCGAGGACGGGCCCGTTGACGGCCTCCACGTGTGCTCCATGGCCCAGATCTACCCCGAAGACCGTGGCACCAACTACGCCATCCGCGAGGGCCGGCGCATCGGCCGCCGGCTGGGCGCGGCGATGTCCACCTGATGAACGGCCCCCGCCCCGCCGCTGCAGCGACCGCAACGTCCAGGCCGCTGGGCACGCCAGCCACGCTGCTGTTCGCCTTCGCCCTGAGCCTGCTCCTCTACCTTGGCGGCACGGCAGCCCTCCACCTGGGTGGCGTTCACCTCGTTCGCACCGACTACATCAGCAAACCTGCCACAGCCCCTAAGATCGAAGCCAGCACCCGGATCTTCCAGCGTGTCTATGGGGACATCCACGTCCGCACCGAGAAGAGCCGGGGCGGCCCCAAACCCTACGTCAAGACGCTGGCCTGGCTGGCCCTCTTCGCGGGCAGCCTGGTCGCCATCCGCCGCAACCGCCCGCTCCGCAACGGCTGTGCGACGCTCCTCGGAAGCATCCGGCAAGTCCATCCGCTGGAGGCGACCCTCTTCCTCGGCATGAGCCTGTGGGTGCTGGGCAAGCCAGGCATCATCGACATGCCGCCCCTCGGCCAGGTCATCGAGGGCATTCGCGAGGGCGTCAATTTCTACACCGTCAGTGCCCTCCAGGGGCAGGCCGGGAGCCTGCCGATCTTTCCCTACAATCCGCCCGCCTACTTTCTGCTCGCAGTCCTCTCCGAAGGACAAGGTGTTTTGGACTCGCTGGGTATCGGCCCGGCACCTCGCCATGGCCTGCTCCACTGGCTCCTGTTCGCCACCTACCTGGGCCTCGCCGGGCTCATGACGGCCATCGTCCAGGCGCTGCGCCTGCCCTTGCTGCAGGGCCGGCCGCTGTTCTACTTCATCCTGCTCAACCCCCTCGGGCTCTATTACACGGTCTTCCTGGGGCAGGTCGATCTGATCGTCGTCACCCTGCTCATGGGCGGCCTCTACCAGCTGCATGTGCGCAAGGCCTGGCCATCGGCCTTCGTCCTGCTGCTGGCCGGCCTCTGCTTCGCCAAGCCCCAGCACCTGCTGGCCCTGCCCCCCATCGGGCTGCTCGGCATCGCCCTGGCGGACAGGCGGGCCGCGGGCCGGCATCTCGCCTTCATGCTCACCCTGTCAGCCAGTTGCGGCCTCGTCTATGCGGCATTCTCCCTGGCGCCGGGCTTCTACGAAGCCCTCGGCACCAACCCCCAGGCACAGCGGCTGGCCTGGTCGGAGTGGTGGTCCCTGTTCGGCGGGGCCATCAGCATCAACCGGCCGGTCGGCTATGCGATGATTGCCACGCTCATCCTGATCTATCTGATGCCGGAGCGGGTACGCCAGAGCGAGGCCCCCGTCGCCCTCGGCGCGCTCGGCATGGCGCTCATCATGGCCTGCTTCCAGGCCTCCTTCGCCCACACCTTCGGCCTGGCGATCTTCCTGTTCCCCGCGGTGATCATCCTCGCCACCAGCAGCCACAGCCTGCTCAAGGCCTGCCTGCTGTCGATCTGCTCCACTGGCCTCGTCGCCACCTGGGGGCTCGGCCTCGAGGGCGACTTCACCGTCGCCTTCGGCCCGCCCGGCGCGGGCTTGGGTACCCTCACCGAGATGCGGCTTGCAGGAATTCCTTACACATCTGTCGTCCATAGCGTCGAAACCGCGGCCTATCTCGGCTTTGCGGCCATCAGTGCCCTCCAGCTGGCCCGTTTCCGGAGGGACTAGGGCTGCCCCCGCCATAAGGGGCATGCGATAATTGCGGGCTATGCGCACCGGGGAGGGACATTTCCTGCTCCGGTCGCCTCGAATAATTACGCTACGCACCACCGCACACCTTCATGGCCACTATCGCCTGGCTGATCCCGAGACTGATCGAAGGCTCGGGAGGGCATCGCACGATGCTCGAACACGCCCTCGCCCTCGAGCGTCACGGACACCGCTGCCACCTCTACCTCGAAGGCAGCCACGCCGACCCGGACAAGGGCCGGCAGCTCATCGAGCAGATCTTCGGTTACCGCTTCGAGCGGGTCAGCTTCGGCTGGGACGCGATCCAGCCCGCCGACGCCGTGGTGGCCACCATCTGGTACTCCGCCGCCATCGTCCGCGACCTGGCCTTCCCCTGCCGCAAGCTGTATTTCGTGCAGGACTACGAGGCCTGCTTCAACCCCATGGGCGACGCCTACCTGATGGCGGAGAACTCCTACCGCTACGGGCTGACCCCGGTGACCATCGGGCGCTGGCTGCGCCACGAACTGGCCGCGCGCTTCGGGGTGGCCGCCTATCACTTCGACTTCGGCGCCAACCTGGACATCTACCGGCCCCTGCCCGAGGTGCGCAAGGAGCTCGCGGTGTGCTTCATCCACCAGCCCGACAAGCCGCGCCGCTGCAGCCGGCTGGGCCTGGAGGCGCTCGGCATCGTCAAGCACCGCATGCCGGAGGTGAAGATCTACCTTTACGGCTCCCCGGCGCGGGACAAGGGCAACATCTGGTTCGACCACGAGCACCTCGGCCTGCTCAACCTGCAGGACTGCAATGCGCTCTACAACCGCAGCGCGGTGGGCCTGTGCCTGAGCAGCTCCAACCCGTCCCGGGTACCCTTCGAGATGATGGCCGCCGGCCTGCCGGTGGTGGAGATGTGGCGCGAGAACACCCTCTACGACTTTCCCCCGGAAGCCGTGAGCCTGGCCAACCAGACGCCGGAGTGCATCGCCGAGAGCATCCTGCGCCTGCTCGACCAGCCGGCCACCCGCAGCGCCATGAGCCAGGCCGGCACCCGCTTCATGGCCGACCGGCCGCTGAGCGTCGAGACCGACCAGTTCCGTGACGCCGTCGAGCGCGTGCTGAAGGGCCAGAGCCCCGACCTGAGCGGCATCGAGCGCCTGTACACCGCCCCCGCGGAAACCTCGCGCCATTATGTGGGGACCCTGCCGGACAGCATCCAGCGCCGCCTGTCGACGCCGCCGAATGCCTACGTCAACGCCCTCCCGCCGCGCCTGCGCCGCTTTGTCGGCTGGGGTGCCCGGGTAGCGCGCCGGCTCCTCGAGAACCGCTGAGACGCCACCGCATGTACAAGCTCAAGACGCTCGATGTCTGGGATACCCTGCTCCGCCGCAAGTGCCACCCCGACTTCATCAAGCTCACGGCGGCACGCCATCTGCAACTGCGCTTCGGCAAGCACCTGGCCGAGGGCTTTGCGGACCACTGGGCGATCTTCCGCGAACGCTGCCAGATCGAGGGTGAGCTGGCCCGCGCTGCGGCCCGCCAGGGCACCGACGACGAATACACCCTGCATCACGTCCTCGAAGTCCTGCTCCAGCGGGTCGTCACCGCCCCCGGCCTGGAACTCGCCCAGGTCGCCGACGAGCTGGCCGCGGCCGAGCTGGCCCTCGAGAAGGCCAACACCTTCCCCGACCCCGACTGCCGTCACGTGATCGGCCAGTACCCGGCCGAGCAGACCCTGTTCCTGTCGGACTTCTACATGCCGGCGCCCATGCTCAGGGAGCTGCTCAGCCACCACGGCCTGGACGACATCGCCGGCGACGGCATCAGCTCCTGCGACATCCGCCTCAACAAGCGCTCCGGCCAGTTGTTCCGCCACGTGCACGAGGCCTTCGCGCTGGCGCCGGAGCACCACGTGCACATCGGCGACAACCACCACTCGGACGTCAGCATCCCGGGCGCCATCGGCATCAAGTCGGTGCACTACCTGCCCGAACAGCTGCACGCCGACCGGGAACGGCGGGAAAGCCTGTTCGCCGACCGGGCCACCCTGTTCACCCACCTCGAAGAGATCATCGCCGCCAGCCGCCCGGAGGCCCTGCAGCAGCGCCAGGGCACCGCCCGCACCGCCTTCGAGCTGGGCACCCGGGCCGCGCCCCTGTGGGTGGGCTTCTGCCTGTCGGTCGCCGAGCAGAGCATTCTCGAACGGCTCCAGCGCCTGTTCTTCTTCACCCGGGAAGGCGAGTTCTTCATCGAGGTCTTCCGCTGCCTGTTCCCGGAAGGGCGCCTGGCCGGCCATGCCCTGCCCCCGGCGGAGACCCTCGAGGTCAGCCGTCTGGCCACCTTCGGCGCCTCCCTGCGCGAGCTCAGCACCACCGAGCTGATGCGCATGTGGAACCTCTACAGTTCCCAGTCGATGTTTGCCCTGGCCCGCTCCCTGGGCCTCGAGCCGGGCACCCTGGAGGGCGTCTGCGCCCGCCACGGCATCCCCCTGCGGGAAGAGATCATCTACCCCTGGCAGGACGCCCGGGTCCAGGCCCTGTTCGCCGACGCGGAGTTCCAGTCCATCGTGTCCGGCCACTGCGCCGCGGACCGCAGCCTGCTGCTCGGCTACCTGGCCCAGCGTGGCCTCAGCGCGGGCGTCACCCGCGTGGGCATCGTGGACATCGGCTGGCGCGGCACCATCCAGGACAACCTGGCCCACCTGCTGCCCGGCCATACCCTGTTCGGCCACTACCTGGGCCTCGCCCGGCTGCTCAACGAACAACCTGCCAACTGCCGCAAATTCGCCTTCGGCCCCGACCTCAACAAGCAGGTCGAGGCCAGCCACCTGCTCGACGCGGTCGCCCCGCTCGAAATGCTCAGCAACTCGCCCCATGGCAGCACCGAGGGCTACCGCCGCAACGCCGCAGGCCGGGTCGAAGCGCACCGTCTGGTGGACGAAGACGAGAACGCGGTGCATGAGCAATACGTCAGCCACTTCCAGGCCGGCGTGCTGCACGCCGCCCGTGCCTGGGCCGACTACATCGACAACCACGCCGTTTCCAGCGCCGAGCTGCGGCCCCAGGCCCTGGCCATCTGGCACACCCTGGTGGCCCAGACGCCGGATGACCTGTTCGCGGCCTACAACGCCCTCAACCACAACGAGGTCTTCGGAGTCGGCCAGTTCGTCGAGCAGAGCAGCGTCCCGTCCATGGGCGTGGTGCTGCGCGCGCCCTTCGTGCGCCGCGACCGCCACAGCCTGATCCAGTACATCCGCCAGTCCCAGTGGGCCACCGGCCTCAAGAAACGCACCGATCTCAATCCGATGCACAAGGCCCTGCTCACCACCGCCGTTTCAGCGGGCAAGGTGTACAAGTACATGCGGGTCCGCTGGCAGCATCACCAGGCCAAGAGAGGCAAATAAACACATGACCCCCGGCACCGAACTGCTTCCCCTCGCCCGCACGCTCATCAGCCAGGGGCAGCTGGCCGAAGCCAGCCATTGCCTGCAGGCCCTGCTGCGGCTGCAGCCGACCCACCTGGAAGCCCACAACCTGCTCGAATCCCAGCGACTGCCGGGCAATTTCACCGACGCCTTCGGCATCGATGCGCAGATCTCGCCCGACGACGACATCTTCCGCTTCTTCGCCAACCACCCGAGCTGCACCAACCCCATCCGCGACTACCTGTCGGATGGCTGGCGCACCATGGTCGAGCTGAGCAGCCTGCTGGAGAGCCTGGATCGCCCGCTCGGGCGCTGCCGCAGCTTCCTCGAGTTCGCCAGCGGCTTCGGGCGCTTCAGCCGGCACCTGGTCAAGGCCGTCCCCGCAGGGGCCCTGCATGTATCGGACGTGGTGCCCGGCAGCGTCGACTTCCTCAAGGCCCGCCTGGGCGTGGAGGGCTTTTATTCGGTCACCCGGCCTGCCGATCTGGTCACTCCGCGCAAGTACGAGGTCATCTTCGTGCTGTCGCTGTTCAGCCATCTGCCGGAGAGCACCTGGTCGGTCTGGCTGTCCCAGCTCTACAACGCCCTCGAGGACAACGGGATCCTCATCATCACCACCCACGGGGAGAAGTTCGCCCGCATGATGGGCGTCGAGTTTCCGGCGGACGGCTTCCTGTTCATCCCGTCCAGCGAGTCCACCGCCCTGTCCGGCGAGGAATACGGCTCGACCTTCACCTCGGCCGACTACGTGCGCCGTGCCATCGCTGCCCACCTGCGCGGCGCCACGACCCACGAGTTCCCCGCCCGCTTCTGGGGGCACCAGGACGGCTTTGCCATCGTCAAGGGCCGCTGAACACCGTGACCGACCTCCTCACCGAAGAGCAGCTGCAGGCCGAGGCCAACCATGCCGCCCGGAGCCCTGCCTTCCGGGCCGCCCTGTGGCAGCACTGCCGCTACCTGCGCGGCGACGCTTCGCCGGACCAGCTGAAGACGCGCATCCACCCCGGCGACCAGATGCTGCTGCACTCGCTGAAGCACTTCCACGAGGTGAACCGCCCGCTCAGCCAGTACTACAACGTGGCCCTGCAGCAGCACGACGCGGCCCAGCAGATCCTGCGCCATGTCTTTCCGAGCGTGCCGGAGGACCTCAAGGTCCTTGACTTCGCCTGTGGCTATGGGCGCCTGCTGCGCTTCCTCGGCCTGAGCATTCCACCGGAACGCATCTGGGCGGCCGAGATCCAGGCCGGGGCGGTGGATTTCGTGGTCGAGGAATACGGCGTTCACGGACTCCTGTCGCAGACCGACCCGGCCAGTTTCGAGCCGGAGCAGCGCTTCGACTTCATCTGGGTCGCCTCCCTGTTCTCGCACCTGCCCGAAGCGCTGTTCAAGGCCTGGGTCGGCAAGCTGCACAGCCTGCTCAGCCCGCGCGGCGTGCTGTGCTTCAGCGTGCATGACCAGTGCCTGCTGCCGGAAGGCGCGGTGCTGCCCGACAACGGCATCCGCTTCACACCCGACAGCGAGAACGCCGACCTGGACACCTGCAGCTACGGCACGACCTACGTGGGCGAGCCCTTCGTGGCGCGGGCCATCGGCGACAGCCTGGGTCATCCGGGCCACGCCTACGCCCGCCTGCCCCGCGGCCTGGCCAATGAACAGGATCTCTACGTGGTGCCCGCCGATCCCGCGGCCGACCTCGCCGGCCTGCATGGTTTCCGGCGCGGGGCCTGGGGCTGGGTGGACGGTCTCGAACTCGGTACCGACGGCCGCCTCGACATGCATGGCTGGGCGGCGTCGCTGGATGACGGGCCACTGGATGAAGTGCTCATCACCGTGGGTGGGCAGACTCACCGCTGCCCGACGGGAGAGCCCCGGGACGATGTCGCCCGGGTACTCCACGACCCCCGCCTGGCCACCAGCGGCTGGCGCTTCGCCACCGTACTGCCTGCCACCGACGCTGAAGTGTTCATACTGGTTTCGGGCAGGACCGCCCGCGGTGAAACCGCCCTGCTTTACGCGGGCGCCCTGGCCGTCCCTGGCCGGGCCGGCGTACCTGAGCCGCGCCCTGAACCGGCACCCGGCCTGCTCAGGCGGCTGAAGGCGCTCCTGTCCGGCGGGAGTTGAAGCTCAGCGCCCGCCCCGGGCGCTCAGGCAATGTCGAGATGGGCCGGGGCCTCTCCGGCCATGTGGCGGCTCCACATGGCCTCGAAGGCGGCCTCCAGCTTGCGGGTGTAGCGCCCGCAATCGAAGAGCGCGCAGCGCCCCTTCTGCGCCGCCAGGCGCTGCCGCAGCCCGGCCAGCCGCGCCGGATCCCCTGCCAGCGCCACGGCCAGGGACTCATACTCCACCGCATCGGCGGCGATCAGCTCGGGCAGGCCTGCCGCCGTCAGCAGGCTGGCCGCCACCCGGCCGGGGAAGGCGTGCCCCAGGCGGGTCAGCACCGGCAGGCCGGCCCACAGGGCATCGCTGGCAGTGGTATGGGCGTTGTAGTGGAAGGTGTCCAGGAAAAGGTCGGCTTGCGCATGGCGGGCCAGATGCTCCGCCAGCGGGGCCCGTTCGGCAAACACCAGCCTTTCGGCAGCAATGCCCAGGCCCACGGCCTCCCGGCGCAGTGCCTCCATGGCCTCCGGCGGTGCTGCAAGCAGCCATAGCACGCTGCCCGGCACGCGTGCCAGCAGCCGCATCCACAGCGCAAACACGTCCGGGGTGATCTTGTAGTTGTTGTTGAAGCAGCAGAACACGAAACCCTCTTCCGGCAGCCCCAGCCGGCTGCGCGATGGCACCTCCCCGGCAATGAGCTTGGTGGAGTCGTTGGGCTGGTAGCAGTCCGGCAGGGCGACGATCCGCTCGGCGTAGTGCTCCCGGTCCGCGGCGGGCACCACCACCGGGTCGGCGATCAGGTAGTCCATCCAAGGCACGCCCAGAGTGCCCGGATAACCCAGGTAATTGACCTGCACCGGTGCGGCACGGTGGGCAAAGATGCCGGTACGGCAATCCTGGGTGTAGCCCTTCAGGTCGACGGCGACGTGCACGCCCAGCGCTCGGGCACGCAGGGCGATCTCCCGGTCGGTCAGGTCGCCGACCTCTTCGAAATGGTCAAAAGCGGCCACCAGACGTCGCCGCCAGGGATCATCGCTGCGCGGGCCAAAGGAGAAGGCGATCAACTCGAAGCGGCTGCGGTCATGGCGCTCGAACACTTCGGCAATCAGGTGGGCGGTGGCGTGATCGTGGAAATCGGCGGAGAAATAAGCCAGTCTCAGGCGCTCCGGCGCCTCGGCCGGCGCGGGGATGGGCGGGAGCGCCGTGCCCGCCGGGAACTTGTCGGCCGCGTAAGCCGTGGCGCATAGAAGCTGCTGCCGCGGCGTGCTGTCGATGGCCAGCAGCGGGAAAGGCTCGGCCGCCGCCCGACCGGCATCGACCGCGCGCAGGATCGCGCTGCCCAGCGCTTCCAGCCCCTTCCAGTCGCCGCGGCGCAGGCGGACAAACAGCAGATGGCCACGGGTGTAGGGCGCCTCCGGCTCGAGCTGCACGGCCCGTTCGTAGCTGGCCTGGGCTTCGGCAAGCCGCCCCAGCTTCTCCTGCAGGGCGCCCAGGTTGTGCCACGCCTCCCGGTAGCCGGGTAGCTGGGCAAGCGTGCGGCCATAGGCACCGAGGGCCTCGTCGAGGCGCTCCAGCAGTTGCAGCAGGCGCGCCCGGTTGAAATGCAGCAGGGGACTGTCGTACCCCAGGTGCAGGGCCTCGTCATAGCTGGCCAGGGCTTCGTCACTGCGGCGCAGCTCGCCCAGGGCGATGCCCCGGTTGGTCCACGCTTCGGCATAGTCCGGGCTGAGGTCCACCGCCCGCTGCAGGGCTTCCAGCGCCTCTCCGGCCTGCCCCACGGCCAGCAGCACGGCACCGAGGCTGTTGTGGGCCGCGGGGTGCGCGGGCTGTATTTCCAGTGCCGCCCGGATCAGCTTCGCCGCGCTTGCGTGGTCACCTTTCTGGTGGGCAGATACGCCCATCAGGTGCAGCACCTCGGGGTGGCGGGGCTGTACGGCAAGCAGCTGGCGATAGACGTTCTCCGCGTCCTGCAGGCGTCCCGCCTGGTGGAACTGGATGCCGGCATTGAGAGCGTCCTCGAAGGACAGGCGGGTACGGGAAGTGCTCATGGCGGACTCTGGGAGAGCTCAGTCGGCGTAGAACTGCCAGTAACGATCGAAGGAGGACCCGGCGTACAAGGCCTCCACGCTTGCCCGGGCGGCTTCGCCCACGCTGCGCCTCAAGCCGGGTGACGCCCGGAGCGCATCGATGATGCTCAAGGCCTCTGCGTCGGAGTGGAACAGGAAGCCGTTGCGGCCATGCTCGATGATCTGCGCGAAGCCGCCGGCGGCATGCGCCACGACAGGCAGGCCAGTGGCCATCGCCTCGGTGACCACGCGTCCCCAGGGCTCCGGAAAGTAGCTGTGCGTGCGATAGACAAAGCAGTCCAGGCTGCGCAGGAAGTCTTCCGCGGGCTGCGCCTCGACGGCCATCAGCTCGATGCCGGGGATGGCCCCCAGCACATCGGCCAGGACTGTCGCCCCCATCATCCGCACCGGAACGCCTCGCGCTGCCAGCGCCGAAAAGAATGCAGGCGCCCCGACGTGAAACTTGTAATGCAGGTCACGGCTCAGCCGCCCCACCACAAAACGATCCGGGCGAAAACCACCGGGCTGCGGCCGGAAACGCTGCAAATCGACCGGGGACGGCTCGAAGCGCCCGGGCAGCCCCGTCTGCTCCCGCATCCAGTCCGAGGCGTACACGATTTCGACCGGGGGCTTGCCGGGCAAGGCCAGCGCCCTGATGGCAGATTCCAGGTGATTCGGCTGATCCACGTTGTACACGACCAGTACGCGGCGGAAGCGGGCCGCGCCGTACCACTCGCCGATGGGGTGCCAGGCACCGATGACGGCGAGCGTGCCGCCATCCGGCACCTCACCTGCCGCCGGGTCGATCAGGCGGATGCCCTGCCCGACGAAACTCTCATGGATGCCCGGACTCGTCGCCCACACTTCGACACGCACATGCGCCCTGAGACGCGCCGCCAGATCCAGGCAGCGCAGCTCGGTTCCCGCGCGGCGCGGGAAGTCGCATACCAGGTGCAGCACCTCGTCTCGGGCTTGCCTGGGCGCTGGCGCCGGCCCGGAATGCACGCTCCCCTTCAATGCCTGAAGCCGCAGGGCCGACGACAACCGGGAACGGTAGTCATCCAGGATGGCCTGCGGGGACGGCGGCAGATCCTTCGCGGCCAGGCGGTCGCAATGCGCGAGCCCCAAGGCAAATTCTCCACGGCGATAGTCCACGATGGCCGCCAGCAGCCGGGCCTCGATCCAGTCCGGATGGCGCTGGAGGAGGGCCTCGAAGCCGCTGGCAGCACGCCCGATGTGGCCGTCGTTGAGCAGCCGGCACGCCCCCCGGAAGTCGTCCAGGGATGCCGGGGCTACCGGACATCCGGCCAGATAGGGGGAGTCCGGATCGAAGTACGAGAGGGTGGCCAGGTGGCTCGACTGGGACAGATTGTCCAGGGCCGGTGCGTGCCGGGCGTCGATCGCGAGGGCCCGCAGGTAGCTGTCCAGCGCCTCGCGTGGCTGTCCGAGGCGCAGATGGATATGCCCCTTGTTGGCGTGTACGTCCGCGCTGTCCTCAACCAGGGCTGCCGCACGCGTGTAGGCCTCCAGCGCTTCGGCGTTGCGCCCCAGCTCAGCCAGTGCGGAGCCGCGGTTGTTGAGGGCGTCGGCATAGTCGGCATGCAGGGCCAGGGCCTGCCCGGTCGCCTCCACCGCCTCCTCGAAGCGGCCCAGCCGAATGAGGGCGACCGCCAGGTTGTTGTGGCGCACCGGATCGGACGGAGCCCCGGCAAGGGACTGGCGGATCCAGCCGGCCGCCTGCTCGGGCTTGCCCTCGACCAGATCGCAGACGCCGAGAAGATGCAGCACATCGGGATGCTCCGGCACCACCGCCAGGATCTGCCGGAATACATAACGGGCCGCATCCGGCTGATTGTTCTCGAGCAGGCGCACTGCATGCTCAAAGGCGGCAGCAAGGCTGTTGGCAGTTGTCATATGAGCAGCTCCGGTGCAGATCCCATCAAGGAGGGGGAGTCAGGACCTCAAGACACCAAGCAGGCTGCGGACCAGGGTACGCAACTGTTGCCTGATCGACGCTGGCGGAAGTGCCGCCAGCGGAGCCCGAGCCTCTGTCAGTTCCCGCTCCAGTTCGGCCACCCGCGCGCCCAGTTGGCGGTTCTCGGCGTAGGTGCGGCTCCATTCGGTATAGACGGAGTGATGGCGGTCCGTCACCAGGCTCAGTGAGGGGCGGACGGCCGCCAGCGCCTCGGGGGCCGTGGCGCAACACACCAGGAAATACAGTTCGGCCGGATAGGCGCTTTCGCCATCCACGGCGAGCACGCTGGACGACTCCGCCGGCCCTTCCAGCGACCACAGCATCGACTGGAAGCACGGGCGCTGGGCAAACCAGTGCTGGGCCGGGAAATGACGATCGAGCAGGGTGCGCAGCTCCGGCCCGTCCAGTTCCTTGACGTGATACTCATTGCGGTAACCCGTCCGGTCGGAATACTCGACCCGGTTCGGCGACGAGATGATGAACAGCCCCCCCGGCGCAAGCAGGCGCTGCACCTCGGCCATGAAGGCATCATGCTCGGTCATGTGCTCGATGGTCTCGAAGGAGATGATCACGTCGAAGCTCGCGTCGGGCAGCGGAATGCTGGCGCAGCTCGCGCACAGGTAGCTCAGGTTGGCCGCGCCGCCATAGCGCTCGCTGGCGTGGCGGACCGCCTCCGGGGAGATGTCCACCCCGGTCACGCTCGCCGCCCGGCTGGCCAGCAGGGCACTGCCATACCCCTCGCCGCTGGCTACGTCGAGCACGCGGCGGCCGGCCACGTGCGCCTGCGCGAAGAGGTAGCGGTGCCAGTGTTCATAGATCATTTCTCCCTCGCAGCTGGGGAGAAAACGTTCGCCGGTAAAGTTCAGGGTCATGACTGCATATCCGAATCGTTTGGAACGGCCGGCCAGCCCCAGACAGTCCTCAGGACCGCGTGGGCGCTTGCCGACCGCGGAAAAAAAACCGGTTCAGGCCAAAGCTCAGGGGGACTACCCCAAGGCTGGCCAGCGGCCCGGCCAGCCAGCCGGGCACACCCGCATCGAGCAGCAGGGACAACAGCCCCTGCCCCACCGCCCACGGCGGCACATAGATCAGCGGATACACCACAAGACCGCGGGCAGAGGCCCCGGTCCGGAAGGTGAAGCGGCCATTCATCCACCACGCCAGGCCGATGCCGGCGACAAATGCCAGCCCGAAGGACAGGGCCGGGCTCAGGCCCGCGGCCAGCAGGGCCCAGTACAGCAGCGTCGTCACCCCGGTGTTGAGTGCCCCCACCAGGATGAAGCGCATCAGCTCACGAGGTGTCCGCCCCGGGCTCATTGGCCGGTGGCCGCGCGGCTGGCCACCTCATCCAGGAAGAGCTGGTAGTCCCGGATGTAGTCATCCGCATCGTAGTAATGCGAGGCAAAGACCAGCAGCATGGTGTCCGGCGAATAGCGGTACTGCACGCCCCAGGTCATGGGCGGGAGATACAGGCCGAGCGTCGGATCGTCGAGGGTGAATTCCTGGCGCAGGTGCCCGTCATCGGTCATCACCTGGCAACGGCCGCGCACGCACACCAGGAACTGCTCGCATTCCTTGTGGGCATGCTCGCCGCGCACCTCCTGGCTGGGCACGTTCATGATCATGAAGTAACGCAGGGGCGTGAAGGGCAGCGAGCGGCCGAACTCGCCCACCGTCAGGTCGCCCCGCATGTCCTTGATCAGCGGCATGCGGAAGAGCTGCACGCCGCCCTGCGCAGCCGGCACCTGGGCACTCGCCGAAGCAGCCGCGGAGGCCTGGTCCACCGTGTCCACGTAGCCGACGATGCGCGCCGGATTGCCGACGACGATCGCATTGGGCGGCACCGAGCGGGTGACCACGGCCCCGGCGCCCACCATCGCATTGCGTCCGATGGTCAGCCCCGGCAGCACCGTCGCGTTGGCACCGATGGAGGCGCCGGCCTGGATGCGGGTCGGCAGGTAGGCCTCGGGATAGCACTTGCTGCGCGGCATGCGGTCGTTGCAGAAGGTGGCGTTGGGACCGATGAAGACATCGTCCCCCACCTCAAGGCCATCCCACAGCTGGACACCACACTTGATGGTGACCCGGTCACCCACCACCACCTGGTTCTCGATGAAGACATGGTCGCAGACGTTGCAGTCCCGGCCGATGCGGGCGCCGGGCAGGATGTGGGCAAACGCCCAGACCCGGGTGCCCACCCCCAGCTGGCGGCTTTCGCAGAGGGCCGCCTCGTGAATGAACACATCGGACGGCCCGGAAGGCGTCGAACTCATCGCGGCTTGTCTCCTTCGAAGGCATGCTGGTCCAGCACCAGGGCCAGGGGCCGCTGCTTGCTGTTTTCATAAGCCCGCCAGGCATAGGAGCCGATCAGCCCAAGGCCCAGGGCGTTGAGGCCGGCGAAGAATGTCATCGCCACCATGATCGCGGCGTAGCCGGGGACGGACACCCGACCCGACACCTTGGCGACCACCACCACCAGGGCCAGCACCAGGGCCAGGCTCAGGCCGAGCACCCCCACCCCCAGCAGGATCCGGATGGGCAGGTCGGAAAAGGCGAACAGACTGTCTGACAGGTAGGCGATCTTGCGGCGCAGGCTCCAGGCACTCTTGCCGTGGACCCGGGCGGCACGCCGGTAACCGAGCACCTTTCGCCGGTGACCCAGCCAGAAGAGCTGCCCCACCAGGGAGCTGCGGGCCTCGGGCAGTGCCAGCAGATGTGCGGCGAAGGCCCGCGTGCAGCCAAATACATCCACGCCGCCCGGCGGGATATCGGGATTGATCAGGCGCCGGTAGGTGGACCAGAAGAGCTGGGCCGGCAGGCGCTGAAGCCACGGATCATCCCGCTCCTCCCGGCTGCCCACGACCACGTCCGCCTCGTTGGCAGCCAGGCTCAGGAAGAAGCGCTCCATCAGTTCGATGGGTTCCTGCAGGTCCGCTGCCATCACGGCCATGCTGTCCCCGCGGGCCAGGCGCATGCCCTCGCGGATCGCCGCAAATGAGCCGAAATTGCGGGCCAGCAACAACAACTGGCTGGCAAAGGGTTGCCGGGGCAGGTGCTCCAGCAGGTAGCCGTAGGAAGCGTCGGGGCTGGCGTCCACCACCACCACCAGTTCGAGTGCACCGGGCAGGCGGGCGGCCAGCCAGGACACGGCGGAGAGCAATTCGGGCAGGGAGCCTTCGTTCCGGTAAACCGGGATGACGAGGGAAAAACGTGGGCGGATGGCGTTCATTGCCAGGCCTCACGCAGCGCGTCCGCCACACGGGCCACCTCGCCGTCCTCCAGCCAGGGGTGGCAGGGCAGGCTGAGGATCCCGGCGCAGGCCCGCTCGGTGTGCGGCAGAGCACCCGCCGGCGGCAGCGCTGCCTGGCCCAGTTGCGCCACCCGCAGCCCGAACCCGGGTTGCAGGTGGTCGGCGACCGGATAATGAATGTCTGTCTGGATCCCCCGTGCCAGCAGCCGGGCACGCAGGCCGTCCCGCCCGGGATGGCGGAGTACGAACAAGTGGGCCACGTCGAGGGCGGCCCCAGGACGGGCAGGCTGCGCGCCATCGGGCAGGCTCTCAAGCACCGCAAGATAGCGGCCAGCCACCTGCCGCCGCGCCATGTTGGCGGCCTCGAGGGACGGCAGCAGCACGCGCAGGAAAGCCGCCTGCATCTCGTCGAGGCGGCTGTTCATCCCCCCCGGCAACTGCACCCGGTACTTGGGCTGCCAGCCGTACTGGCGCAATTGGCGCAGGCGGGTGGCCAGCGCCGGATCGGAACAGCACACGGCGCCGCCATCGCCCAGCGCACCGAGGTTCTTGGTCGGGTAGAAGCTGAAACAGGACAGGTCGCCCCAGCCACCGGCAGGACGGCCCTCCCACGCGGCGCCATGGGCCTGGGCAGCATCCTCGACCACCGGGACGCCCGCGGCGCGGCAGAGGGCAAGGATGGCCGGCATCGCGGCCATCCGGCCGTAAAGATGGGTCACCACCAGGGCCCGGACGCCGGGCGACAAGGCTGCGCGCAGGGCCTCCAGATCGACCAGCAGGGAATCACCGTCGATATCCACGAACAAGGGCCGGGCGCCGATGGCGAGAATGGCCTGGGTGGCATAGCCACCGGCATTGGCGACGGTCAGCACGCCGTCGCCGGGGCCGACCTCGAGGGCCCGCAAGGCCAGTTGCAGGGCATCGCTGCCGCTCGCCACGCCGACACAGAAGGCCGCACCGGCCCGATTCGCCCAGGCCTGCTCGAAGGCCTCGACTTCGGGGCCCAGGATGGTCCAGCCGCTGTCGATGACCCGCGCCGCCGCGGCCTTCAGTTCGGCCTGCAGCGGCGCATGGGCCCGCTTCAGGTTGTTCATCTGGACGGGGGGCAGGCCGTCAGGGGAGGAGCTGGTATACGACATAACCATCGCCGGACTGAAAAGCGGGCGTCAAGGGCAAACGGGGATCATCGGCAGGGCTGCCGCCGGCCGGCAGCGGCCCCGCACTGTACCACCGAATGCCCGCCTCCCGGAGGGCCGCCAGGCGCGCTGGCGGCGGCAGGGAACGGATGCGGCGCCAGGCCTCGGCGCGTGCCTTGACGGCTGCAGAGCTGCGCGCATGCACATTGAATTCCACCCAGTAGGCCGGACACCGGCCAAGGGCCGACCAGCGGAACTGGGGATCTCCATCCGCGTTCTGGCACACATCCGGATCACGCCGGTGCTGCTTGATGAAGGCCGCACTTTCGGCCAGCCCCGCCGGCAGCGGAGGCGTCGCCGACAGCTTGCGCGGCCCCAGCTGGAGCGTCGGACCGAAGGCCGAGCCTGCCACGCCGGCCGCCACAAGAACCGCCGCCCCGATGCCAGCGCAGGCCGCCAACCCCGGCTTCCGAGCGGGCCACAAGAAAGGCGCGGTGGTCAGCCACCACATGGGCAGCACCCACACCAGCGGCCGATGCTGCAGCTCGTCGGGCGTACCCGCCCCGCCGCGGTGATCCAGGTCCAACCCCAGGGCATACAGCAGGTAGCCTCCCACCAGCAGGAGCATCCAGCAACGCACCGGCCAGGGCGCCCGCGGCCAGGCCAGCACACCGACCAGCATCCAGCCCAGCGTCCCGACCAGGATGACGCCGGGCGCCATCCAGTCCGACCTCAGGCGGTCCAGCCAACCGTCCTGCAGGATGGTCAGCAGAAACGGCCAGTGCTCCCGCCAGCCACCTCCGCCCAGATGCATCAAGGGCAGGCCCGGCAGGGTGACCCAGTTAAGGACGATCCACGCCAGCACCAGCACGCCGCCGGTGAGAATACGCCGCGCCTGCGGCGCCTCGGGCCAGGTGGCCGCCCACCACAGGATAAACAAGGGTCCCGCCATCAGAATGATCTGGGCCTTCACGAACATCGCCAGCGCCAGTACCGTCAGCACCACCAACAGTTCGATCCCCGGACGGGCCGCCCCATGCCGCTGCCGCCACCCGGCGAGCCAGCTTGCCAGCAGCACCACCACGGCGCCACCGTAGAGGCTTCCCGGCGCGATGATCTGCAGCCAGTGCCAGCCCAGGAAGGCGTGCCCGGAACCGAGCAGCGCCGCATCCGGCAAGAACAGGGACATCGGCACGACCAACGCCAGCCACGGCTGATCGGGTCGCAGACGGGCCACCCATTCGCTCCCAGCAGTGAGCAGCAGAAGCAGGCCGGCGGGCCACCACAGTGCCAACGCCATGGAGACCCCGCTCGCGCCGGACAGCGCGGCCAGCCAGGCGGGCAGACCGTAGCTCAGATAATGGTAAGGCAGCAGGGGCAGGCCCGTTCCGCGGATGTCGCGCAGGCCGAAGTCCCGGCTCTGGGCCAGCACATCAACCACCACGCCGTGGTTGCTCCAGTCCTGCCAGAGACGCCAGTCGCCGCCGTGGCCAAGGAGCCCAAGGCCGCTCCACAAGCTGCCCCCCCAGACACCCAGCAGGCACAGTGACGCCATCATCAGCAGGAAGAAGCCGGCAGTCCCGGTCTCCTGCCGCGTCCTTTCGGGTGTCCTGTCATGGGGAACCCGCAGCAGCAGCCCGGCCAGCACTACCGCGGACACCTGCGCAGGAACACGCGCCAGCGCAAGGCAGGCCAACACCGAAGTCAGCGCCAGCATGGCAAGCGACCAGCCGCCGGCGAGGCTCGCCAGGCCGGTCACCTGCCTCAGCCAGGGGGCCCAGCGCAGGGCCGCCGCCACCGGCAGGGCACACCACAGCGCCGCCGCCCACCCGCCACCGGCCAGGCCCAAGG
>WBTZ01000262.1 GCA_009026175.1 Zoogloea sp.
GTGCTGTCGCAGAAGTCATCAACGCATATAATCACCTGCGTCCTCATCTTAGTCTCATGATGAAAACGCCAGAGATGGTGTATGCCGCATAACTCACAAACCTGTCAACTTACAGCCGGACGAGACAATGA
Organism: Zoogloea sp.; assembly: GCA_009026175.1. Lineage (GTDB taxonomy): Bacteria > Pseudomonadota > Gammaproteobacteria > Burkholderiales > Rhodocyclaceae > Zoogloea. Next base: position 132 of record WBTZ01000262.1, read on the forward strand.
TACAAGATGCTGGATAATGGAAAATGGATGACGGAAAATTGAGAATGATGAACGATAAACGTTAAATGATGACGGGGGATACAGGATGATACAAGATGATGGACAATTGATAAAGAAACGGGTGCGGGACGCAGGTCCGCTCTGCCATGGACGATTCGTCCGTTGTAGAACACAAAAAACCCGGCGTTGGTTCGCCGGGAGGGTCATCTTTTCTCCCCCGTCATTCCGATCCCGGGTGAGTCCCGGCGTTTTCCGCGGGATGAGTCGAAGGGCGTTCAGCATGACGCGTCGCCGTACGCGATCTGCTCGCCATCCCTCGACTTCGCTCGGGATGGCGAGCAAGAATGATCGCCCCGCTTCACTCGAGGCAGGCCGACCATTCCTGATCGGCGACCTTCCATAACCCCAGAACAATTCTTCAATGCGACGTGCTGAACCCCGCCATGTTGCTGCTCTCCGCGGGGATTCAGCATCTTCCGCTAATGAAAGATGCTGAATCGGTCGTAGAACAACGCCGGGGACCGTTCAGCATGACACGGTACTCCTTCATCGTCATGCTGAAAATCCGCCGTCACAGCCCTGATGCGGATTATTCAGCATCTATTCGTAAAGGAAGATGCTGAACTCCCGACAAGTTCCGTCAGAGGGCGGGATTCAACATTACGCGGCGTCCTGCGCGATGTGTTTGCCACCCCTCGAAGAGTTTGTTATGAGTGTGGAATGCAATCCAGTTCTTCCATCAGGGATTTCCTTCAACCGTGTTCGCTCATTTCTTTCGGAATACGATGGCAAAGCGGAGCATCGTGTCTGTTAATGAAAATATATTTTTGTTTCGATGTCCGAAATGGGGAAAAAATGGATAGAAGGATGTATGAGGCTGACGATGAGAGCGGATGAATATTAAATCTTCGGTTGCGGTATTGACTCTTGGTTCATCCTTGAGTACGATACCGTTGCAACATGCCCGTGTTGCACATCTCATACGCCCTTCGAGAAGCCGCCCAACCTCTGATCGTTGTTGGGGATTCGATTATCCCAAACAGATTGAAGTCCTCTACATTAAAGGATGTCACAACTCACAGCGAAAGCATTCCGCGCTCGGGTATCGTTCACCCAAGCGATTTGAAGAACACATGCTCGAGGGATAGCGGCTTAACTCGCTGTCCACTTTTTGGGGTTCAGATCATGGTAAGACTTACATTTTACAAGGAAGATGAAACAGTATGAGGTCATTTATGAAATATATTTATCTGCTCTCACTTTCACTCCTTTTCATTGGTTGTCCTACTCCTCCAAACAATGACGACGACAACGGTGGGGGAAACGGAGAAGCACCTAAACGAGACTACGTGTGGAGCATTGATACAATGGTGTATAATGTACCTGAAGCGCCGCCGGACCAAGTGTATATGTATTGTATTTGGGGTTCGTCTCCCAGAGATGTGTGGGCAGTGGGACAAAGCGATGTTGGAGCGGGACGATTGTGGCATTATAACGGAGTGCAATGGACACCGCGCATAGATAGACCGAGAAACGGATTTGATGGAGACAAAGGATACATTGTTTACCCATTTGCAGTAACAGGATTTGATTCTGCCAATGTCTTTATTGCCTGCGACAGATTTTACATTGATGACGAATATGGTGATTCAGCAATGGTGTTGAAGTGGAACGGCTTTGTATGGAGCGAAGTGCCGTGGATAAACGGACGGCGTGCTAACGGCGGACTTGGAGAAATTTTGCCGCAAGGAAAAACAAAATTGTGGGTTGCCGGCGCTGCCGGTTCTGTTGCGCGATATGAAAACGGAATAATGATTGAAGAACTCCCGTTTACTAATTTTCGACTTGGACAATACTTTATTGCACCGTTAGAAAATGGCGAGGTGTATGTTAATGCTTTAAAGGATAGTTCAAATAACAATGTCCCGCAAGGTACGATCACGAAACTATATTACCGAAGTCTTAATGGAGTATGGTCTTTAATAGAAGATAAATTTATTTCCGGTGCGGACTATGATGATAATGGTTTTGGAAGAGGTGTTTTGAGCATTGGAAATAAATTGTTCACAACAAACAGCGGAATTTGGGAACGCATGGGTAATAGTTGGATAAAAAGATTGACAATGCAGCGTTTTGGTGGAAATTGTTTTATAGCCGAAAATAATATGTGGATATATTACAATCAGCAGATTTGGCATTATAACGGTAAAGATTGGAAAGAAGTAATTATTCCTCAATTACAAAATTATCCGAGTGGATTTTTGTACGGGAGAGGGTGGTCAGACAATAAAGAAATATTTCTATCACTTCATTACAATGGGAAAACATATATAGTTCACGGGAGATAAACAATTAAAAGGATAAGAAACGCAAATACAAAAAAACCTTCTGCGGTGATTCCGGCACCGCAGAAGGCGGTATGAAAACAAATTGAGTATATAAGGCTGGAGACCTTCACGCCGGGCATTTGTGTGCCTTGACGGCTCTTTTTGTTTTCTCCCTTAAGATAACCATAAACAACAAATAAATGAGAACGGTATGAAAACAAATATTAAAAACAGCATCGGGCTATTATCCATGCTGATTTTACTTTCTTTTGATTTGTGCGCGACCGATGTAGTGATAAATGGAAGAGTCAGATACTATGACAGTCAAACAGGCACTTACAAACCGGTGGCAAATGCTGAAATTCAAATCTATACCATAAACCCCACGGTCTCACCATCTCCGGTTGTATATACAGATAACAATGGTAACTTCAATAAATATCTGAACGTTT
>WBTZ01000105.1 GCA_009026175.1 Zoogloea sp.
TGATTACATCGAACTGTTCTACAACCCGAAACGCAGGCACAGTAACAACGACCAGCTCTCGCCGATGGAATATGAGCGGCGGTATCTTTTGAGGAACGGGATCGTCTAGGAAACCCGGGGCAATTCAACCAGCTATATGGCCACGGAGGAAATGACTGGCTCGAGGGGGGTAATGGTAATGATACCCTCAGCGGGGGAACGGGTAACGACTGGCAGCTTGGCGGCGAAGGTCAGGATGTGTTCCTGCTTGAGGACGACTTCGGGCGCGACGTGATCACCGAAGACACGCATATCACTCGCCAGTTTCAGGACACCATCCGGTTTACCGGCTCTATCACACAGTCGACCCTGTCTTTTTACCGGAATGGTAGCCAACTTATCCTGTTCAAGGACCCAGACAATTGGGCCGCAGTATCCAAGTATTTCGGCCCGGAGGGATCAACATCGAGCGCCAAGATCGAGTTTGCCGATGGAAGCCGCATGGACTACGCAGCTGTACTCGCTTTGTGCGGTACCGACCCCAATGCCATTGTCGGTTTCGGCACTCAGGGCGACGATGAAATCGAGATAAGCGGCCCCATCAACTTAAACTCGACGGTTCTCCTGTTCGATGGGGACGATACCTTCCTGAGTACACTCACCGGCAGCGACAGTGTTATTGGAGGTAACGGCAATGACACGATTTTCGGTGACACCCCCGAAGAATACAACCCGATGTACGCAGCCCCGGAAGCACCGGATGCTGTATACAAAGCCGACTACCTTGACGGGGGCGACGGTAATGATGAGTTGTACGGTTGCAGCGGCAAGGACACGCTCGTCGGCGGAAGGGGCGACGATCGACTGTGGGGCGGCAAGGGGGACGACGTCTACCTGATTAACATCGGAGACGGTATCGACAACATCATCAACTACGAAAGAACACCAACCGATGCGGCAACCGATGAAGTGCGTTTTGGGGAAGGTATCGTCCCGGACGACCTGACCCTGATTCGTTTTGACAACGACCTCATGGTAATTGATCGGGCGTACCGATTTCAACTCAACATCCAGAGCGCTTTTTCCGACGGGCAGGATCTTTCGCCATTTTTCTGCGTTGATATTTTTCGATTTTCAAACGGACAAACTCTGACTTTAAGTCAGTTGAATGAGCGAATTCGCTACAGCACACCTGAAGATGATGCCATTTATCTATATAAAAAATTCCAGCTTGTCCATGCAGGCAGCGGCAACGACGAAATCTGGGGAAGCCCCGAGGCCGATACGATTTACGGGGACGACGGAAATGACAGCCTGCATGGAGATGCGGGCCGAGACAGCTTGATCGGCGGAATTGGGGATGACTCCTATTGGGTCAGCAATCCAGGGGCGGAAATCTCCACCCTGACAGAACCCGAATTTGAAGACATTGTTATTGAAGAGCCGAATTCTGGCATTGACACATTGATCGTAGACACGTTCAGTGCAACCCTCCCTGACAACGTTGAGAATCTCATCGTTTCAGACATCAAGCAAATAGACAACCCTTACGCCGGCGACCCCTGGATGCCGACGTACAGCAACCACTGGTATATAGGCAACGAGCTCAATAACTTGATCGACAGCTCAACAGCCCAACGCCCCTCCATCTTTCCAAACGTAAAGCTCCGCGGTGGAGCTGGTTCGGATACGCTAATCGGGGGGGGCAATGACGAAACCTATTTCGTCGATGACATGAGCGATGTCATCATTGAAACTGGATCCGGAGAAACAGAGTCCATCGACGGGGTCGAGACGCCGTTCAGCTATACCCTATCCGACCACCTGGAAAACCTGACGTTAACGACTGAAAAAAAACGAGGAGAGGGCAACTCGCTCAACAATGTCCTGATCAGCCAAGGCGACAGCACCCTCGCTGGGGGGGATGGCGACGACACCTACTTCACACCGGCATCAAGCACAGTCATCGAAGCAGCCAGCGGGGGCTTCGATGTCTTGAACATTGTGAGAGACACCTCAGTAGCGGAAAGCGACGGCATTGATGGGACATTCCGGATCACAGACTACGCCAACTTCGAAGGCCTGACCCTGGCCGGCGGCCGCAACCCCAGCCTCATCGGTGGTAACGGAAACGACGTACTGGAAATAAGCAGTGCTTGGGCGGGAACCATCGAAGGGGCAGCTGGAAGCGACAGTATCTCCCTCCTCACTGTAACAGGCGGGCAGGTCGACGGTGGGAACGGTAACGATTATATCGAAAGCCGTCCATTCAGCGGCAACCAGGGCTTACCGTGGGGCCTCATCCAGGGAGGAGATGGCGACGATACCATCAGCCTTTTCAGTTCCAACTATGTAGTTGATGGTGGCAGCGGCAACGACTCAATCAAGCTGAGTGGGCGAGGCGCATATCTCCGTTTTGGGCCGGGGAGCGGCACTGACCGAGTCGAATGTGCCACAGATGAGTGGACCGAGATCCAGATGTCCGCTGAGATCCGGCCCTCCGACATCGCCTTGACCAGGGAAAGTGGCGAGACCGTCCTATCTCTATCGGATGGCAGTCGCCTGACCATCCAAGGCGCCTATCCGTCTATCCGCTTCAATACCGAGTTCTGGGATGCCCCGATGGTCGAAGCCCATTTAAATGGAGGACAGAGAATAGCCGGCACGACCGGGAACGACACACTCACCGGTGGGAGCGGAGCCGACTCCATCATCGGTGACCTTGGCAGCGACTTCATTCAGGGGCTCAGTGGTAATGACACCCTCAACGGGGATGACGGTGACGACGTTGTCGACGGCGGGCAAGGCGATGACTCCATCACCGGCGGCAGCGGGCAAGACACCCTGTTTGGTGACGACGGTAATGACACCCTTGAAGCAGGAGACGGAACTACGGCACTGGACGGAGGGCCCGGACGTGATCTTATCTTGATGGGAGACGGTAGTGATCGACTGACTCTCTCCGGTGATTTTGGAAACGATACCGTTAGATGGTTCAGTGACGCCTCTGATTGGGGCCAGGATTCCATAGTTTTTTCCGATGTTCGCAGCCTGAACGCCCTCGACTTCTCGAGGGACTTGCATGGCGGAGATCTTTTGATTCAAGTGCTCGGCACTGAAAACAAGGTCAATATCGCAGACTTCTTTTCGTTGCGATACCTTAACAATCTGAACAATGCCAAGATCGGGATATCCGACAGCAATGGCGGAACCAGGTGGCTGTCTGGCGATGAGATCAAGGCCAAGCTGCTGGCCGCAACCGATGGCAATGACACACTGGATGGCCTAATAGGATGCAACGACATCCTCTACGGCCTGAAGGGTGACGACGATCTGACGGCGCTAAGCGGCGCCGACACATTAATCGGTGGAAGTGGGTCAGATACCTACCGATTCTTGCTTGACAGCGGCTTTGATCGAGTCCTGATCGACAACGCCGCAGCGGATGGTTCTCCCGGCGATATCGATACAATTGCATTCCGACAGTATTCATCGCCCCCAGATTCCGTCGAATACCTCCGCGTCAGGGATGATCTGATCATCAATGCCAGCCGCAATTTCGAATCCCGTCGAGTAGAGGTCGCAGGCTATTTTTCTGCAGATGGAACGACGGGCAGCACCGTCGATTTCATCGCACTTGGCGAACCCGGCGCCCCGTCAAGCGGATGGACCTATGCCCAGATCAAGTCCAAGGCTGTTACGGTAGATGGCTTAACGATCGAGGGTAACGATGAAGCAAACAATATCATCGGAACAACAGGAGACGACACACTCAGCAGTGGCGCAGGAGATGACTCGATCGACGGTGGAGCCGGCAACGATCTCGTCTCCGGAGCCTTGGGCAATAACACCTACCTCTTTGGCAAAGGGGATGGGCAGGACGTCATATCCTCCTTCGAGGATACGACGGCCAGCAAACTCAGCACTCTGCAATTGAAACCCGGCGTGCTCGCTAGTGAAATCCTGGTGAGCCGCTCAAGCGCAGATCTGCGCCTGAGCATCAGTGGCACCGACGACTCCGTCACGCTCAAGGATTTCTTCTACCAGGACAGTCCCGCCAACACCCACAATCCCGTTCAACAACTCAGATTCGTCGATGGCACTGCTTGGGATCTGAACACCATCGTTGCCAAATTGCTCCCGGCCAATCTCGATCTCTCGGGCGCCACAGGATCCGACTCACTGAGCGGCGACTCCGGCAACGACACCCTCTACGGCCAGGCCGGTGCCGACCAACTCCATGGGCTTGGCGGCGACGATCAGCTCTTCGGGGACCGTGCCAAGACCACCATCATCGTCTCAGCGAAAGCCACTCTAGCCGTGGGCGTCGGCGCCCAGATGGAGGTCTGGCTGGATGGCAAGAGAATGGGATCGGTGGTGGTCGACTCCACGACCACCAAGGCCTATTCATTTGTCACCGACCTCAACATCAGCACAGAGCCCTCCGAGCTCGACGTCCTTTTCACCAACGACGCAGTCATCAATGGGGAGGATAGAAACCTCATCGTCTCGTCCGTCAAACTCAACGGCCACGAGATGAAGCCCTCCGATTCGGGCGTCGTTCTTGATAAGGGTGGCGGCGCAACAGCCTTCGACAACAAGGACGTCATCCCGGGGCAAGCCGGTCTCTACTGGAACGGCGCATTGCGCTTCACCCTCCCCGTCAGCGTCTTCGGCAGCGCGGGCGCCGACTCACTATTTGGTGGCCAGGGCAGTGACACGCTCGACGGAGGGGCCGGCGACGATCTGCTCGATGGAGGCGAAGGGAGCGATCTGCTGATCGGCGGTGTAGGCGACGACACTTACGCCGTAGACCTCGCCGGAGACGTGATCACCGAGCTGGCCGGTGGAGGCACCGATACGGTCCAGGCCTCGCTCACCTACACCCTCGGCGCCGAGCTCGAGAACCTCACCCTCACCGGAACCTCAGCCCTCAACGGCACCGGCAATGCCTTCGCCAACATCCTCATCGGCAACGCCAATGGCAACACCCTGGACGGCATGGGTGGACATGACACGCTGTCCGGAGGCACGGGCAACAACACCTACCTCTTCGGGAAAAGCGACGGAAACGACCTGATTACCGCCTTCGAAGATGCCACGGCGGGCAAGCTCAACGTCCTTCACTTCAAATCCGGCGTAACGACCGACGATGTGTCCCTGGGCCGCAGCAACGCGGATCTTGTCATTACGCTCAAGGGCACCAACGACTCTGTCACGGTCCAGGACTTCTTCAAAGAAGACTCCCCAGCCAATTCGCGCAATCCCGTTCAACAGATCCAGTTTTCCGGGGGCCCCACCTGGGATCTTTCCACTATCAAGGATATGGCCTTCTTGGGGGCTGTTGGTCCTGATTCGCTCAGTGGAAGCACAACCGCCGACATCCTCTACGGCCAGGCCGGTGCCGACCAGCTCCATGGGCTCGGTGGCGACGACCAGCTCTTCGGAGACCGTGCCAAGGCCACCATCGTCGTCTCGGCCAGGGCCACCCTGGCCGTGGGCGTCGGAGCCCAGATGGAGGTGTGGCTGGATGGCAAGAAGATCGGGACGGCCATGGTCGATTCAACGACGGCCAAGGCTTACCAGTTCGTCACCGACCTCAACATCGGCACGGAAGCGTCCAGGCTAGACGTCTTGTTCACCAATGATGCGGTCATCAATGGCGAGGACCGCAATCTCATCGTCGCGTCCGTCAAACTCAACGGCCACGAGATGAAGCCCTCCGATTCGGGCGTCGTTCTTGATAAGGGTGGCGGCGCAACAGCCTTCGACAACAAGGACGTCATCCCGGGGCAAGCCGGTCTCTACTGGAACGGCGCATTGCGCTTCACCCTCCCCGTCAGCGTCTTCGGCAGCGCGGGCGCGGACTCGCTGTTTGGCGGCCAGGGCAATGACACGCTCGACGGAGGAACCGGCGACGATTTGCTCGATGGCGGAGCAAACGACGACACCTACCTGTTCGGCCGCGGCGCTGGCGCCGACAGGATCATGGAGAACGATGCCACCGTTGGAAACACCGACGTCCTCTCCATTGGTGCCGGCGTAACGGCAGATCAGCTGTGGTTCCGACGCGTCGGCTCTGACCTGGAAGTGAGCATCATCGGCAGTTCCGACAAGACAACCATCGACAACTGGTTCAATGGTAGCGCCTACCACGTCGAGCAATTCAAGGTCGCGGACGGCAAGACCCTGCTGGACAGCCAAGTGGATGCGCTGGTCTCGGCGATGGCTGGCTTTGCACCGCCAGCAGCGGGCCAATCCACCTTGCCTGCCAATTACCAGAGCAGTTTGAACCCGGTGATCGCTGCCAATTGGCATTGAGTCGACATCCGTAAGGGACAGCGCCCGCTAACGCAGGGGCCTTCCCTTCATCAAACCTTCTCAGCCAACGCCACCCTGCCTTACATGAGGCAGGACAACTTGCGCCCTTCAACCATGACAAACGACTCACCATCAGACACCGACAGCGGCCTCGTCTGCCTCGTGATGCTGGCCCGATTGCACGGCATTGCCGCCGACCCTGACCAGCTCGCCCATCAGCACGCCCCCGAAGGCCGCCACCTGGGGACATCAGAGGTCCTGTTGGCGGCGCGCCAGCTCGGCCTGCAAGCAAAGCTGGTCAACACACGCCTCGACCGCCTCGGCCGGACACCGCTGCCGGCCATCGCCCTGTTCAGATTAGCGCCCGACGCACCGGTGCGCTTCGTCATCCTCGCCCGGGTCGAGGGCGAACAGGCATTGATCCAGTGTCCCCGGGCCGGCAAGCCCGAAACCCTGCCCTTGGCCGAACTTGAAGCGCAGTGGTCCGGCGAGTTGATCCTGTTCACCTCCCGTGCCTCACTCGCAGGGGAGATGAGCAAGTTCGACTTCACTTGGTTCATCCCCGCCATCATCAAGTACCGCGTCCTGCTCGGCGAGGTGCTTTTCGTGAGCCTGGCCCTTCAGTGCTTCGCCCTGGTCACTCCGCTGTTTTTCCAGGTGGTGATGGACAAGGTACTGGTGCATCGGGGCTTCACCACCCTGGACGTGATTGCCGTGGGCCTCACCGTGGTGGTGATCTTCGAGATCGGACTCGGCGCGCTGCGCAGCTATGTGTTCTCCCACACCACCAGCCGGATCGACGTGGAGCTTGGCGCGCGCCTGTTCCGCCATCTGCTCGGCTTGCCCCTGGCCTATTTCCAGGTACGGCGCGTCGGTGATTCGGTGGCCCGGGTGCGGGAGCTTGAGAACATCCGAAGCTTTCTGACGGGCAATGCCATCACCCTGGTGCTGGATCTGCTCTTCTCGGTGGCCTTCATCGCCGTCATGGCCTACTACAGCGGCTGGCTGACGCTGATCGTGGTGGCCTCACTGCCCTGCTACATGATCATATCGCTGGCCTTCACGCCGCTCCTGCGCGCCCGCCTGCACGAGAAGTTCAACCGGGGCGCGGAGAACCAAGCCTTCCTGGTGGAGACCATCAGCGGCATCGACACCGTCAAGGCGATGGCCGTAGAACCCCACTGGACGCGCAAGTGGGATACCCAGCTCGCCGCCTACGTGGCCTCCAGCTTTCGGACCGCCCTGGTGGGAACCCTGGCCAACAGCGGTGTGTCGCTGATCGGCAAGCTGGTCACGGTGGCGACGCTCTACGTGGGCGCGCGCCTGGTCATCGACAACCAGCTCACGGTGGGCCAGCTGATCGCCTTCAACATGCTGGCCGGACAGGTGGCCCAACCGGTAATGCGCTTGGCGCAGTTGTGGACCGATTTCCAGCAAACAGGCATCTCGGTCCAACGCCTCGGGGACATCCTTAACACCCGCACCGAAGTCGCCTGGGCCAAGAGTGCCCTGCCCCCGCTGGCAGGCCGGATCACCCTCGATGAGCTGACGTTCCGCTACCGGCCGGATGGCCCCGAGGTGCTCAAGGGCATTTCGCTGGACATCAACCCGGGCGAGGTCATCGGGATCGTCGGGCGCTCGGGGTCCGGCAAGAGCACACTGACCAAGCTGGTTCAGCGCCTCTATGTGCCGGAGCGGGGTCGCGTGCTGGTGGACGGCATCGACCTGGCGCTGACCGATGCCAGTTCCTTGCGCCGGCAGATCGGCGTGGTGCTGCAGGAGAACGTCCTCTTCAACCGCAGCATCCGCGACAACATCGCCCTCGCCGACCCGGGCGCCCCCCTGGAGGCCGTCATCCAGGCCGCCAAGCTGGCCGGCGCCCACGACTTCATCCTTGAACTCTCCGAGGCCTACGACACCCTGGTCGGTGAGCACGGCTCCACCCTCTCGGGCGGCCAGCGGCAGCGCATCGCCATTGCCCGCGCCCTGATGACCCAGCCCCGCATCCTGATCTTCGACGAGGCCACCAGCGCCCTCGACTATGAAAGCGAACGCATCATCCAGAACAACATGAAAGCCATCTGCCAGGGGCGCACGGTCCTCATCATCGCCCACCGCCTGTCTGCCGTACGCGACGCGAACCGCATCATCGTGATGGACCGGGGCCAGATCGTGGAAGCCGGCTCCCATGCCGAATTGCTGCGCCGGGAGGCAGGCCACTATTCCCGGCTGCACCGGCTTCAGGCGGGCTGAGCCATGAGCGCACTTATCCTTCGCCTGCAGGCGGCTGCCGACCTCTTCGAACGCTATGGGCGGGTATTCCGCCATGTCTGGGCCCGACGCCGGGAGCTGGACAGCCCATCGCGCCTTACCCACGAAGCCCAGTTCCTGCCGGCCGCACTGGCACTCCAGGAAACGCCTCCGTCTCCGGCCCCCCGGGTCACGATGTGGTCCTTGATCCTCTTCGCCTTGCTGGCGCTCGCGTGGTCGATCTTTGGCCAGATCGACGTCGTCGCCAGCGCCCAGGGCAAGATCATCCCCAGCGACAAGACCAAGACCATCCAACCCCTTGAAACGGCGATGGTCCACGCGATACATGTCAAGGACGGCCAGGCGGTCAAAGCCGGCGATGTCCTGGTCGAACTCGATGCGACGACGACGGAGGCCGACCAGGCGCGCATCCGCAACGACCTGACAGTCGCCCGTCTCCAAGTGGCCCGGGCAAATGCGCTGCTGGCCGCCATCGCCAGTGGCCAGCCTCCCCGCATCAAGCCCATCTCGGGAGTGGACGCGGCCCGGCTCCGGGAAGCCGAGCGGCAACTGCTCGGGCAGTATGGCGAATACAGCGCCAAGCTGAACCGGGTGGAGGCCGACATCGCCCGCCGGGACGCCGAGATCCGCTCGACCCGCGAACTGGTCGGCAAACTCGCACAGACCGCCCCCATCGCCAAACAGCGGGCCGACGACTTCAAACGCCTGGTGGACGAGAACTTTGTGTCACGGCATGGCTACCTGGAACGGGAACAGGCCCGGATCGAGCAGGAAGGCGACCTCGCCGCCCAACGCAGCCGTCTCAACGAACTGGAAGCCGCGCTCCGGGAAACCCGGGGCGAGAGAGCCGAGATCATTGCCGAAACCCGACGCGCAAACCTCGACAGTCTCAACGACGGCCAGCAGAAGGCTGCCACTTTCGAGCAGGAACTGCTCAAGGCCAACACCCGCAACCGCTTGATGCGCCTGACGGCGCCGGTGGACGGCACGGTGCAGCAACTGGCGATCCACACCCGTGGCGGCGTCGTCACACCCGCCCAAGCGCTGATGATGATCGTGCCCCAGGACGATCCTGTGGAAGTCGAAGCCTTCATCGAGAACAAGGACATCGGCTTCGTGAAACCCCAGCAAGAAGCCGAGATCAAGATCGAGACCTTTCAATACACCCGCTACGGCACGATCCACGGCCAGGTCGGCTCGGTATCCCACGACGCCATCGAGGACGAAAAGCGCGGTTTGATCTATTCCACCCGCGTGAGGATGGAGCGCTCGGCGATGAACGTGGATGGAACGGAAGTGCGTCTTTCACCCGGCATGGCCGTCACCGTCGAGATCAAGACCGGCAAGCGCCGGGTCATCGAGTACTTCCTGAGCCCTCTCATCCAGGCCACCACCGAGAGCATGCGGGAGCGTTGAGCCTGGCTTGCACCATTATAAAGTCATATTGCATACTCAATACTTATACTCAACTTGAGCCATTACCATGTTCTGTTCCAGAATCACCACGCCCCTCGCCGTCCACCTCCTGATGGGCGGCGCCCTGCTCCTTGGTGGCTGTGCCACCGAGCAATCCCGCAGCCTCGAAGTCACCAAAGTCGCTTCCGCAGGCACCGCTTACACTGGCGTGCGCAACCCCATCTCGGTGGGCAAGTTCGACAACCGTTCCAGCTTCATGCGCGGCATCTTCACCGATGGGGTCGACCGGCTGGGCAGCCAGGCCAAGACCATCCTGATTACCCATCTCCAGCAGACCGGGCGCTTCAACGTGCTGGATCGGGACAATATTTCGGAGATCAAGCAGGAGGCTGCCTATTCGAAGGCCACCCAGTCGATCCGCGGGGCCACCTACGTGATCACCGGTGACGTCACCGAGTTCGGCCGCAAGGAGACTGGCGACAAGCAGTTGTTCGGCCTGCTTGGCCGCGGCAAGTCCCAGGTCGCCTACGCCAAGGTCAGCCTCAACGTGGTGGATGTGCAGACTTCCGAGGTGGTTTTCTCGGCCCAGGGAGCGGGTGAATACAGCCTGGACAGCCGTGAGGTGATCGGCTTTGGCGGGACGTCCAGCTACGACTCCACGCTCAACGGCAAGGTGCTCGACCTGGCCATGCGCGAAGCCGTCAATCGCCTGGTGGATGGCATCGATTCCGGCGCCTGGCAGCCCGGCCGCTGATGCGCAGACGAGGACACGCCAGCGTGAAACGACCGCCCCTCTCCCGCATCCACCTTGCCTGCGGCCTGTCGATGGCTGCAGCCCTGCTGGCCACTGGCTGCGCCAACCGCCCCAAGCCGCTCTATCACTGGGGCGACTACCAGGCCCAGGTATATGGCCATCTCACCCGGAGCGCCAGCCCGGACGAACAGATCGCCAAACTGGAGGGAGGGCTCGAGGAAGCCCGGGCCAGCGGCCGCAATGTGCCACCGGGCTACCTCGCCCACCTGGGCATTCTCCACGCCCAGCTCGAACACCCCGACCAGATGCTCAAGTACTTCGAAGCCGAGAAGGCCCTTTACCCGGAAAGCGCGGCCTACATCGATTTCCTGCTGCGCAAATACCCGCGCACCCAATAAGCGAGGCACCCGATGCGAATCAGACTCCCGGCCCTGTCCCTGAGGGCCAGCACCATCGCCGTGCTGGCCGCCGCACTGACCAGCGGCTGTGCCACGCCGGCCCGCCACGACTACAGCGCCTTCAAGGAAAGCCGGCCGGCCTCCATCCTGGTGCTGCCGCCGCTCAACAGCTCACCCGATGTCGCCGCCACGTACAGCATGCTCTCCCAGGTCAGCCTGCCTCTGGCCGAATCGGGTTATTACGTGTTCCCGGTGAGCCTAGTGGACGAGACCTTCCGCCAGAACGGCATGAGCAATGCCGCCGAGGCGCACCAGGTGGCCTTGCCCAAGCTGCGGGAGATCTTCGGCGCCGATGCCGTGCTGTATATCGACATCAAGCAATACGGCACCTCCTATGCACTGATCTCCAGCGAAAGCCGGGTGACGGCCGAAGCGCGGCTGGTGGACCTGAGATCGGGCCAGATCCTGTGGAAGGGCGCGGCGTCGGCCTCCAGCGCCGAGGGCCGGAGCTCCAGCGGCGGTCTGGTCGGCCTGCTGGTCACGGCCGTGGTCAGCCAGATCGTCGAGAGCTCGACCAACCGCTCTCACCCGATCGCCGGCATCACCAGCCAGCGCCTGCTGGCGGCAGGCATGCCCAACGGCATCCTCTACGGCCCCCGCTCCCCCCGCTACAAGACCGACGGCAATACCGCTCCCTGAGCAGGCCGGGGACGGGGGCCTACCTCGACCGGGCCAGATCCACGTCGGCCCGGTTTACTTCATCCGTGTAAACCTCCGCCACGCCTGACCGGCCGGACGCATGGCAGCTCACAATGACATTCGACAAAGGCTTGCCCCGGTGCAGCACATCCACGCCGCAGCGCCCGTATTCCGCCTCGATGGTGGCCAGCAGATTGCGGGCATAGGGCGTTTCCAGGCGGCCGTCGAGGATCAGATTGGCCAGCAGCAGGCCGTCGGGCTTGAGGGCGCGGCGGGCATCACGCCAGAACTCGCGGGTCACCAGGTGGCCCGGGATAGAGGTGTGGCTGCTGAACACATCCACCACCACTGCGTCGTAGCGGCGCGGGGTGTCGCGCACATGGCGGCGGGCGTCGTCCACGATGAACTCGCCGCGGATCGGCTCCCGCAGGAAGCGGGTTTCGGCAATGCTGCGGATGTCGGGGTCGATGTCCACATAGGTGTAGCGGTTGGCGGGTTCCCGGTGCGACAGGGTGAAGCCGCCGGCCCCCAGCACCAGGATCTCCTTGCCCTTGAAGCCCAGCTCGTCCACCAGGATGTGGCGCAGGTGCTGCACGTAGCGGGCGTAGTGCGGCGGTTCGCCGGCATCGATCAGGGAGGCCAGGGAATTGTTGACGAAGAAGGCCCGTGGATCGACGCGATCTTGCAGGGCCACCGGGCGCACCGCGTAGTCGGCGTAGGCGGTATCGCTTACCTCGGTGGCCGGGAAAAGATTGATCGTCACCGCCGCGCCGCCGGCCGCCACGGCGGCCATCGCCTTGCCCCAGCCCCGTCCGCCCAGCAGCAGGCCGCCCGCCGCCAGCAGCAGCGCGCAGACCAGCACCGCCACCGACACCCCCAGCCACTGCATCACCCCCAGCGCCAGGCTCACCGAGCCCAGGAAGGAGCCCAGGGTGGACCAGTACAAGGCATGGCCGCTGGCCTCGCCGGTACGCATGTGCTTCATCAGGTTGGTGAGCACCGGTACGGTCTGGCCCAATAGCCAGGCCACCGGGCACAGCACCCCGCCCACGAAGAGCAGGTAGGCCACCCCGGCCGGCTGCAGGTGGGTGAACAAGCCATCCACCACCACCCGCGACAGGCCAACGCCGACCAGCGCCGCCGACGCCAGGAAGTTGCGGGCCACCACCGCGGTGAAGCGCTCCGCCACCCGCCCGCCGGCCGCATAGCCGAGGGCCAGCGCCAGCAGGAACAGGCCGATGGTCGGCGCGGTGACGACGATGGCACTGCCCACGTGGGGCACCAGCCGGCGCAGGGCGATCACCTCGGCCCCGAGGGAGCAGAAGCCTTCGATGAAGACGATCAGGTAGAGCAGCGGCGCGGGCATGGCGGTCAGGGGCCGGGAGGTGAGGCCAGGGCGGCGCGCCAGGCCTCCACCATGGCGGGATGGAAGGGGTCATGGCCGCAGCCGTCTATCCAGATCAGCCGGCTGCCGGGAATGTGCGCATGCAGACGCTCCCCGTTGGCGGGCGGGCAGACCCGGTCCCCGCGGCCGTGGATCAGCACGACGGGCAGGCCGGCCAGGGCTTGGCAGCCGGCCAGAAAATCCGTCTCGTCGAGAAAGCAGCCCGCCAGCAGGTAATGGGCCTGGAGGCGGTACTTGCGCACCAGGGCGGCCCGCTGGGCAGCGTCCGGACACGTGCTCGTGGATGGCTTGCCCGGAGCCGCCAGCGCCTGCTCATAGGCCAGCCAGGCCAGGGCCGCAGCTTCGGCAATGGCCGGGTCGGAAGCCACCAGGCGCATCGCCAGAGCCGTCAGCAGATCGACACCGCCGGCCTCCGGCAGCGCCGCCGACAGGGCCTGCCAGGCCGCCGGAGCCTCGCCGGCCAGGCCCGCGAAAAAGTGTTCAATATTCCCCTTGCCGGGCAGGAAGCTGCTGCGCAGCACCAGGCCCGACACGGCCCCTCGGTGGGCCATGGCATAGGCCAGGGCCAGGGTCGCCCCCCAGGAGCCGCCGGTCACCCGCCAGCGGGCAACGCCCAGGTGGCGGCGCAAGGCTTCCAGGTCGGCCACCAGGTGGGCGGTGGTGTTGGTGCGGGTCTCGCCGGCGGGCTCCGAGCGCCCGGCCCCCCGCTGATCGAAGGCCACCAGGAAATGCCGCCCGGGATCGTAGAGGTCCCTCATGCGTGGCGAGCAGCCGCTGCCGGGCCCGCCATGGAGCAGCACCACGGGCTCGCCCGCCGGGTTGCCGGAGGTCTCCACGTGGAGCCGGTGGCCATCGCCCACGGGCAGCAGGAAGCAGGAAGGTTCGGGCATGGGCAAGGCTGCGAATCAAGATTTTCGTGAGGCGGGAGTATGCCGCCCTTTGCCACACTGCGCTCCACGGTACTGCCACCGGCGGGCCGGATCCAACAACCCAAAAATCTGGAGACTCATCATGACCTGGACCACCCCCCAAGCTTGCGATCTGCGTTTCGGCTTCGAAATCACCATGTACATCGCCGCCAAGTAAGAAAGGCCGGCGACGGCGGCCAGGTCCCCCGACGGGCCGCCGTCTGCCCTCCAGACCATGTACATCCGCGTCCTCGGCTCCGCCGCCGGCGGTGGCTTTCCCCAGTGGAACTGCAACTGCCCCAATTGCCGGCAGGTCCGCGCCGGCAGCCCCCATCACCAGCGCCGCACCCAGTCTTCCATTGCCGTCAGCGCCGACGGCACCCGCTGGACCCTGGTCAACGCCTCCCCCGACATCCTGCAGCAGTTCCAGCTCTTTCCCGGCACCTGGCCGAAGGAAGGCCTGCGCGGCTGCGGCATCGAATCGATCGTGCTGGTGGATGCACAGATCGACCACACCACCGGCCTCTACATGCTGCGGGAAAAAGGCAGCCCCTGGCCCGTGTGGTGCACCGACCCGGTGTTTGAAGACCTGACCCGCGGCAACCCCATCCTGCATCTGCTCGAACACTACTGCGGCGTAGCCCGGCGCGACCTGCCCGGCAACGGCGCCAGCTTTCACCCGGAAGGTTCGGAGAGCCTCGACTGGCGCGCCCTGCCGCTGCTGTCCGCCGCGCCGCCCTATTCGCCCCACCGCAACAACCCGGTATCCGGCGACAACGTCGGCCTGCTGATCCGCGATCCGGCCAGCGGCAAGCGCGTGTTCTACGCCCCCGGCCTCGCCGAAGTGGACGACGCCGTGTTCGACGCCATGGCCGGCTCAGACTGCGTGATGGTGGACGGCACCTTCTGGACCGACGACGAAATGATCGCCCTCGGCCTGTCCACCAAGCGCGCCCGGGACATCGGCCACCTGGCCCAGAGCGGCCCCGGCGGCATGATCGAGCAGCTCGGCCGCCTGCCCCGCCACGTGCGCCGGGTGCTCATCCACATCAACAACACCAACCCGATCCTCGACGACAGTTCGGCACAACGCGCCATCCTGGCCGCCGCCGGCATCGAGGTGGCCTTCGATGGCATGGAGATCGCACTATGAGCGCCAGCACCCAGCGCCCCTGGACCCCCGAAGAGTTCGAAGCCCAACTGCGTGACAAGGGCACGGCCTACCACATCCACCATCCCTTCAACGTCATGCTCAACACCGGCAAGGCGACGCGGGAGCAGATCCAGGGCTGGGTGGCCAACCGCTACTACTACCAGATCATCATCCCCCAGAAGGACGGTGCAGTGCTCTCCAACTGCCCTGACCGGGAAGTGCGCCGGGAGTGGATCCAGCGCATCCTCGACCACGACGGCCACGGCGACGATCCGGGCGGCATCGAGGCCTGGCTGCGCCTGGGCCAGGCGGTGGGCCTGAGCCGCGGGGAGATCGTCGACCAGCGCCACGTGATCCCCGCCGTGCGCTTCGCCTGCGACGCCTACCTCAACTTCTGCCGCCAGCGCCCGTGGCAGGAGTCGGTGTGCTCCAGCCTCACCGAGCTGTTCGCCCCCACCATCCACAAGCAGCGCCTGGCCAACTGGCCGGAGCACTACCCATGGATCGAGACCGACGGCCTGCAGTACTTCCGCAACCGGGTCACCCAGGCCCGCCGCGACGTGGAGCAAGGCCTGGCCGTCACCCTCGCCTACTTCGACACCCGCCCCCTGCAGGAAAAGGCGCTGGATATCCTCAAGTTCAAGCTCGACATCCTGTGGTCCATGAACGACGCCATGGCCCTGCGCTATGGCGTGACGGACGCGTAGGGGCGTTGTAGGGGCGGCTTCAGCCGCCCGCGGACGCCGATCAACCACCTGCGGGCGGCTGGAGCCGCCCCTACACGCCCCCACCTCAGCCAGAAAGGCGCGACCCATGACGCTCCGCCCCCGTATCAACCGCCTGTTCCGCTTCCAGTGGGAGCCGGCCCAGCAGGCCCACGTGCTGCTCTACCCGGAAGGGATGGTCAAGCTCAACCAGAGCGCCGGCGAGATCCTCAAGCGCTGCGACGGCAGCCGCGACCTGCCGGCCATCGTGGCCGACCTGGAAGCCAGCTTCAACGCCACGGGCCTCACCCCAGACGTCGAGGCCTTCCTGGCCATGGCCGAGGAGCAGAACTGGATCGACTGGACGGAGGCCTGATGGACACCCTCCTCGTCCCTCCCGAAGCCCTGCAGCCGGCAGCCCGCCGTGCCGGCCCCCTGTGGCTGCTGGCGGAAGTCACCTACCGCTGCCCCCTGCACTGCGCCTTCTGCTACAACCCGGTGGACTTCGCCGCCGCCGGGCCCGAGCTGTCCACCGACGACTGGCTGTCGGTGATCCGCCAGGCCCGCGAGATGGGCGCCGCCCAGTTCGGCATCTCGGGCGGCGAGCCGCTGCTGCGGGACGACATCGAGATCCTCGTCGCCGAGGCCCGCCGGCTCGGCTTCTACACCAACCTCATCACCTCCGGTGTGGGCCTCACCGAGGCCCGCCTGGCGGCGCTGAAAGAGGCTGGCCTGGACCACATCCAGCTGTCCTTCCAGGACGCCACCCGCGAAGCCAACGACCTCATCACCAACACGCGCACCTTCGACCTCAAGCGCAAGGTGGCCGCCCTCACCAAGGCCGCCGGCTACCCCACGGTGATCAACTGCGTGCTCCACCGCAGCAACATCGACCACCTGGACCGCATCATCGGGATGGCCGTCGAGATCGGCGCCGAATACCTCGAACTGGCCAACACCCAGTACCACGGCTGGGCCTTCCTCAACCGCGAAGCCCTGATGCCCAGCACCGCCCAGCTGGCCGAAGCCGAAGCGGTCACCGAGCGCTGGCGCCAGAAGCTCGGCAAGAAGATGCGCATCCTCTTCGTCACCCCCGACTACCAGTCGAAGAAGCCCAAGAAATGCATGAACGGCTGGGGCGAAGTCTTCCTCTCGGTCACCCCCGACGGCCTCGCCCTGCCCTGCCACACCGCCCGCATGCTGCCGGGCCTCGACTTCCCCGACGTGCGCGAACACACCCTCGACTGGATCTGGCATGACTCCCCACTCTTCAACCGTTTCCGCGGCACCGCCTGGCTGCCCGACACCTGCCAGAGCTGCGAAGACAAGGAGAAGGACCACGGCGGCTGCCGCTGCCAGGCCTTCATGCTCACCGGCGACCCGTCCGCCACCGACCCGGTGTGCCCCAAGTCCCCCGACCACGCCCTGATCGAAAGCGCCCTCGCCACGGCAGAGCGGCAGGACAACTGCCATCCACTGGTCTTCCGCGATCCAAAGGCGTCAAAGATGCTGGGGAGGGCGTTCTGACAGGGGCTCAGCGCCCCGCTCAGGCACAACACACCAAGTCCAGCAAGAATGTCCTAGAAATATCCGGTCAATTGCCAGATCGAGGCGCCAGCAAGAAACCCAACGCTGGTCGGCGGGCCTGGGCCTCGTGCTGAGCTGGTGAATGAATGGGCTACTCCGCGGGTTGCAAGCACAAAACGCGGAGAATGACAATGAACTTGCCAACAGGCAGTCCGGGGCGCCCCACCTATAATCGCATCGCATTCACACCTTTCCGGTTCCCCATGACGATGCGCTCCCCACTCCAGTTCGCCCCGCTGCTCCTCACCCTTCTTGCAAGTGCCTGCGGCGGCGGGGGCGGAGGGGGTGACAGCAAGGTCGACAACACAAACCCGTCCTCCGGCAGCGACCTTCTCGGTTTCACTGTCAGCAACACCAAGGCGGCAGCCATCCTTTCGCTGGTATCGGTGGACTCAACCACCAGCATGCTGCGTGACGCACGCGGCTCGGCCGATGCGATAGACGAACAGCTTTCCCAACCCGCTCAGGGCGGAGTCCAGCTGGGCATCCTGGCCCAGGAAGCCCTGACCCACGCCCGGGCGCTTTCCAGCGCAGCCGGAGAGCAGCCCGCGGGCGCCTACCGGGGGCGCATCAGCTGCGCGGTGAGCGGCTCCATCGACATCATCGCCACCGTGGCCACGCCGGGCACCTACACCGCCGGCGACCGCCTCGACCTGGGCTACACCAACTGCGTCGGCCGGAACGACCCCCTCAACGGCGTGATGAGCCTCGATCTGAGCGAGGTCACCGGCGACCCGGCCACGAATGGCACCCTGACCGCCATCCTCCGCTATGTGGACCTGCGCTCCGGACTGCCCGACAACCTGGTGTCCACCCAGGGTGAAGCACGCTTCTTCCAGTCCCGCACCCCGGGCCAGCCCGAGACCGGATGGCTGCGTAGCAACACCCTGAAACACAGCTTCAATGTCTCCGGCAAACGCGCCAGCCTCACCACCATCAACCTCGACCTGAGCTACAGCACCCGCAGCGACGGCTTCGCCTACACCGTCACCCAGAGCATGAACCTCGACTTCCCGGCCGCCCAGGGCAAGGTGGAACTGAGCACCACCCAGACCCTGCTTGCCGACACCACGGGGCGCATCTTCGGGGGCAAGCTCCTGATCCGCGGCCGCAACAGTGCCCAGTACGTCAGCTACCTGGGCCCCGGCACGGTACGGCTTGAAACCGACACCAACAATGACGGCAAGATGGACGTGGACAGCATCTCGAGCTTTTCCGACCTGTATTACATGGTCTGGCTGCAATAGCGGCGGCCCGACCAGCGGCGGCGGAGACCCCCGACGAGCGTGATAAGATCGCGACGATTCAAAGCGATTGCAGCCATGTCCGTTTTCCATCTCCTCCGCGCGCGCTCCATCCTGACCCCCATCGCAGCGGCCTGCGTGCTGGCCGCCTGTGCCACCGGGAAGGTAACGACCGCCCCTGAGACCACTCCGGCGACCGCTCCGGCCACTCCGGAAGACGCCACAGGAAGCCGCCCGGCGCCGGCCGGGCAGCCGGCAAAGCCGCGCCCTCCCCGCAGCGACAAGGACACCAAGCCCACCGCCCCCC
>WBTZ01000263.1 GCA_009026175.1 Zoogloea sp.
CCCCACTGGGGCGGCTACCGCCTGATCCCCGACCGCTGGGAATTCTGGCAAGGCCGCGCCTCACGCCTGCACGACCGGATCGTCTATGAGCAGGACGGCAAAGGGGGGTGGGAGCGCGCGAGGCTGTCGCCTTGAGGGTCGGGGCTTCAAGCAGGTTTCATTCCAAATGACTCGTCCTGATGAACGGGGCTTAAGGGGGAAGTCCCTCGCAAGCAAGAAATCCCCGAGCATTGCTCCACTCGAAACAACACAAGAGTTTGCATGCCGCAAAATCAAATCTGACACACTATGAAAATTCCAAACGAATAAATCAATAAAAGTGTTCTCAGAGATGAGAAAGATATGAATAATTTCAAAACAAGTACTATCGCGTTGTTTTGCCTGATTCCCACTCTCCTGCCAGGCTGCGGAACGATGACTGCCCAGATCATCGGCATGCACAAGCAATACGCGGACACAATCCAAGGGAAGAAAGCAAAACTTAGAGTGAAGTATGAAATACTCGATCAAATCCATATTTTTCCCAACAGCACCTGCATAGGCGAAAATTCCGATCCTGATGCGGGGCGAGCAATCTCAAAGCCCATCGCAAAAAAAGGACTTCATCTCGTAGTAATCGACAACATTACATTCGAGGAGAAGCTGCTGGACATTCCACACCCCCCATTTGAATTAAAACCTGATTCATCAAGAGTTTATTCAGAGTTTTACATTCCAGCAGAGAAAAACTTCCTCATCAGAATGTCTTATATGTCCAGTTATGGAGCCCCCGGCTCTGCAGCAGGGTACAAGAGCTTCTTCTGCCCCACCAAACACTTCACGATGAATGCACAGGAAGGCCACAACTATGAATTGGAGCTTCTGAAGACAAAGGGAGTTTGTATATACTCAATGAAGGAAATTGGAGAAGATGGAACTAGAATTCAAGTCGAAACATGGAAAGCGGTACCCGACGAAAGCTGCTCCAGACAGTCCCTTGTCCCTTGATGCTCCCCGCGCCTTCCAATTCGACTCATTCTGCTGACGCCCTTACAGTACGAACGAAATGCTCGCAGAACTGGCGATCCGAGCGCACCGAGTAGAAGGCGATCAGCAATTGGGCCTTGAGCAAGCGCTCCGGCGGTATAGAAGGGCAACCACCATTGGCGTAAAGCCCGTCCAGCTCCGCCGAGATGGCCGGCAGCGCCGAATCGACCAGCTATCAACCTGCTGACATCCGATCCCCTCTGGGTCAGAAGGACTTCCCGAAGCTGAAACCGCTACAACGCGATGTGCCGGCGCGCGTAATCCAGTCGCGTTCTCTCTGCAGGTGTCAGCAGTTGCTCCAAGGGCTCAAGCAACATAACCACGTCTCGGTAGTTGCGCACTTGCCAAGCCGCTTGCGACAGGGCACGGGCAGTTCGGAGCGCCCCATCAAGCGCATAAGCGTCAATGTCTCGTCGCCGCATTTCTGCAACCTGTTCGCACAACGAGGAGTCGCCGCCCATCAGAAAGGCAGAGGCATACTGCAAAGTCAGGGCGGCTAAACGCTGTAGAACGCCACGTAGCCGTGTGGCTTCACTAGCCATGATCCCATCGATAGCCCCTCCATCCTTCGCCCCCTTAATGCTAAGTACTTCCGCCAGCGAACACGAACATACCGGTTTGTTTGACAGTCCTTTCCCGATTTCTACATTCAACTCATAAGATCGGCGGCCATCAAATTTCACGATCAAGAAGACGCCCTCTCTTTCGTGGCGCACTTCTCGTTCGTTAGCCATTACAAAAGACATGCCAACCCTCTCGGCCACGAAACCAAACGCTCCTCTGGCCTCCAATGGAAATAGCATCGACATGATCATGACTCCGTTCAGTGACATGGCGAGTGATAGCCCCCCGTTGAGGGGTTGTATTGCCAACCGTAGGACTCCAAAAGATTGCGCTCTGCCCGTATGAATCCTTGCGCAGGTATCTGTTGCCCCGTCACGGCATCACGATACGAGTCATAGATGGGATCGCCTAGCCGAATTTGCTATCGCAGTCGACCTGCGTTTTGTGCCCAATTCACTTTCGCACTTTCTTGATCAGGCAGATAAAGCATAAAATCACCCTCTTTCCATCAACTTGGATTAGTCGTCGTATCCTTATACTATTTACTCGAGGTGACTGGGGCTTGGCGATTTTCAGCCTCTCAGAATCTCTCCGGGTGAACACCCGAAACAACCTATTGAGCGGTCACAACTAGATATTATTTATCTTAATGTAAAAATCATCCTTACCAACAAATGAGATAGCTCCCGTTCTATCTAGGCCCTTAACTTTATCCATCACATACTTTCCACTCGCCACATCCTCATTGGGAAAAAGCAAAAAAAACCTCTCTTTTGTCCAAACAACCATTCCTTCATCAAAAAAACGCTGCATCCCCCTAAAGGCGATCTCCCACTGCTTTTCATCTTCTACGTTCATAAAGAACCTTACCTGTTCGCGTATCAGTTACTTTATTCAATATAATCTGCTGCCTGGTCACTGCCTGCGTCGCCCCACCAGCCCCAAACTGCGGAAAATCCGTTGCAAGGGGTTCTAAATAGTCTGCCTTACCCCACATCCCTTTCGGGATTTCCAGATCTTCAAGTATCTGCTTTGTATCAAACTCGACTTTGATCACAGCATCATGTGGGACCTGCAACCTGCCGGCGGCCTCAGATTCAAGATTGTCAAAAGAAATGTAAGTACCTCGACTATTTTCGGGGATCTTTCCGGTAGAAATAAGATCTTGGAGATATGGGGCCTCAGATGAGATATATCTATACCCAGTTGCAGGGATAGTCTCTCCAGATGCACTAACGTAGAAATTAGGCGTAGTTCCTTGTACCCCTCCTTTCCCCGCCGCCAGCCCCTCCGCAGCATTACCGCCA
>WBTZ01000106.1 GCA_009026175.1 Zoogloea sp.
CCCCCATGTAGTGCAGGGCACTCCAGCCTGCCGCATCCCGCTCCGCCAGGCTGCGCAACACAATACCCGTCGCGTACACATAGACAGCCGCACTCGCCCAGCCCGCCACGAAGCGCACCCCGCACCAGGCGGCCAGCCCCAGGTCCAGCCCCATGGCACAGGTGCTGACGACGCTGGCCAACAGCCCCCAGGCCAGGCGCCTGCGCCCGTCAGCCGCACGGCTGAGGGCAGCCCACAAGGCTCCAACCAGATACCCCAGGTAATTGGCCGCCGCCAGCACACCACCACCGCTCAGATCGACCCACCCTTCATCCCGCATCTGCGGCAACAGTGCCGTGTAACCGAAGCGCCCCACGCCCATGGCGAGGGTCAGGGCCAGCAGGCCGGACAGCGCGACCCCTGCGACCGGCGCGGGGCCGATCTGCAGACGCGCAGCGATTCTGGATAAGGACATGATGCGATCTCCCGTTGGGCACGGGAGTCACACTATCAAGGGCAGGACAGCAAGAAAAATGATTTAATCCGATCCATATCATCACCAATAGAGATGAACATGGAACTGACCGACCTACGCATGTTCCGCGCCATCGTCGAGGAAGGCAGCGTCACGCGGGCTGCCGAGCGGCTGCACACGGTGCAGTCCAACGTCACCACCCGGCTGAGGCTGCTGGAAGAAAACCTGGGCACCCCCCTCTTCGACCGTATCAACCGGCGTCTGGTGATCACCCCGGCCGGCCATCTGCTGGCTGGCTACGCAGAACGCCTGCTGGCCCTGGCTGAAGAAGCACGGGAGGCCGTGCGCCTGGGTGAATCGCCCCAGGGCCGGCTCCGCCTGGGCTCCATGGAGACCACCGCGGCAGCCCGCCTGCCCAGGGTCATTGCCGACTTCCGGCGCCTCTACCCGTCGGTCGAACTGCGCCTGCGCACGGCCAACACCGCCGTGCTGATCGAGGAAATCCTCGGCCATCAGCTCGATGCCGCCTTGCTGACCGGCCCGGTCAGCCACCCCGACCTGGCCAGTACCCCCGTGGTGGTGGAAGAACTGGTGCTGATCAGCGCCGCCGACTGGGCGCCCATTGAAAGCGCAGCCGACCTGGCCCGTCGCGGGCCGGTCGAGGTGTACACCTTCAAGGAGGGCTGCAGCTACCGTGCGCGCCTGCTCGACTGGCTGCGCCGCGATGGCGTGCCCGTGGCCCGCAGCAACGAGTTCGGCACCTTCGAAGCCATCCTGGGCTGCGTCGCCGCCGGCATGGGCGTCAGCCTGGTGCCCCGGGTCATCATCGGCGAGCACCTCACCGGCCCGGATCCCACGCACGCCACCCTGCGCCTCCATCCGGTACCCGACGACATCGCCCGGGCTCCGACCATCATGGTCTGGCACCGCGCCCGCAGCCGCCAGCCGGCGCGGGAAGCCCTGGCCCACTGCCTCGCCGAACGGCTCGGTACCGTCGCCCTCAACACCGCATCCATCACACCATGAACATTTTCGACAAGCCCTACTCCCCCGCCTGCGACCGCAACAAGGAACCCATCCTGGAAGTTCTCAAGGCACATCTTCAAGACCCGGGGCAGGTACTGGAAATCGGCTCGGGCACCGGACAGCACGCCGTGCATTTCGCCGCGGCGATGCCCCACCTGACCTGGCAATGCAGCGACCGCCCCGAATACCTGCCGGGAATCCGCCAATGGCTGGCCGACGCGGCCCTGCCCAACACCCTGCCGCCCCTCACCCTCGACGTGACCGGCCCCTGGCCCGAGGGCCTCTTCGACGCGGTGTTCACCGCCAACACCCTGCACATCATGGGCTGGCCTGAGGTGGAACAACTGTTCGCGCGCCTTCCACACGTCCTGGCGCCGGGCGGACGGCTCGTGGTGTACGGCCCCTTCAACTACGGAGGACGCTTCACGAGCGCCAGCAATGCCCAGTTCGACGCGGCCCTGCGCAGCGACGACCCGGCCCGCGGCATCCGCGACTTCGAAGCCGTGGACGCCCTGGCCAGCCAAGCCGGCCTGCAACTGATGGAGGACAACAGCCTGCCCGCCAACAACCGCTGCATTGTCTGGGGTCGTGCAGCAGCGGCTCCCCTCAGCCCGCCCTGATCGCCTTCTGCAGGGCCTTGAGCGCGCCGGCCAGCTCCTGGCCCTTGCCCTTGGCGGGAAGCAGGCGCCCAAGCCAGGCCAGCTGGCTGAGCGTCGAATCATGCTCCTGGGCCGAGCCAAGCCGGAGGAACAGGCCCGTATACCGTTCGGCCAGCGCCGCCTGCACGCTGACCGCAGTCAGGGCCCCGTCGGGCACTCCGGCCAGCACCGCAATCATCGCCTCGATCCGCGCCGCCTCGACTTCCGCCAGCGCGTGGAAATAGCCGGGCTCCAGCTGGAAGCGGCGCGCGCCGTTGGCGGCGGACTCACGGCTCCACGCCAGGCAGCGCTCCCGCCAGGCATCGGAGATCTCGAGCCGGCCGCGGGCAGCGAGCAGGAGCTCTCCATCCAGCGCGTTGAGGGTCGGGTAATAGTCCCGCTCCCCGCTCAGGGCCACCGACAGCTCACTGGCCGCCGAGTACAGCTCACTCACCCGCTGCAGCTCGGCGTCCAATGCCTTGCCGCCCAATCGCAGGGCCATGGCCCGCCGCTTGACGCTGGACGCGACCAGGCACTCACGCTCCACCGTGCGTCCCAGGGCCAGCAAGCCGGCAAGGCGCTCGCACCCCACCGCCATCATGCTTTCGCCCTCTGCCTGGCGCGCCTTCGCATCCTCTTCAGCCACGCCGGACACCCTGGCTCCGGCGCACAGGGCTTCGCCGTGCCTCACCTCCAGGTTGCCCAGTTGCTCGAGCAGGCCCAGGCTGACCGAGCCGTCGCCCCCCAGGGCGGCACGGTAGCCGGCAATCGCCTTCCCCTTGTCGCCGAGGGCCGCCCACACCTTGCCCAGCCACCCGGCGACTTCTGCCGAGCGGGGGAAGCGGGCCACGGCCTGGTCCTCGATCTGTTGCAGGCGAGCCCGATAGATCACGCGCTCCTCCTCACTGGCCGAGCCGGCTCGGGCAAACAGGCGCTCCAGCTCGCCTGCCACCTGGCCCGGATGGATGTAGTCCGGCACCTTCCAGTCGTCATCCGCCACCCCGACGAGGCGATAGCGCTCGTCGCCATAAGCCTGGTAAGCCCCCCAGGTGTTGGTGGCCGGATGGCGCCGGTAGGCATCCAGGCGGGCCTGTCTCACCGCATCGCCAAAGCGGCGGCCAGCCAGCATCTCGCGGTAGAAGGTGGCCGAGAACACCTCGGCGGCGGCATCGTCCACGGCCCAGCCGGCGGCAATCACGGCGCGGCAGCCCATCTCGATGAACTCGGTGGCCAGGTTGGCCGCCAGCTCGCCCCAGCGTGGTCGGGCGTCGGCCTGCATGTTGCCCAGATGGCAGCAGTTGATGAAGACCAGCTCGGGCACCCAGCGCAGCTTGCTGATCTGCGCGGTGGTCAGGTAGGTATCGGGGCCCAGCACCATGCCTGTCTGGCCGCCAGCCCCGCTGACGTTGCCATGGGCTGCCAGGTGGATGACCCGGTAATGCTCATCGAAGAGATTGACCATGACCGTCTGGCCATCGGGCCGTTCCAGGTAGCTCACCCGGTAGCCGTTGTTGCGTAGCGCAGAGGCAACGGCCATCCCCTCCCGCTGGGCGCCGGGCAAGGCGGCAAACCCCGAATCCGTGTCGCCCACCACCAGGGCCGACAGGTCACGCACAGTCGGCACCCGCGGCCGGCCGTGGGTCGAGGCCAGCTGCCTGACCAACCCGATACGGGTCACCAGCGGCGTCTCGAAGCGGTCGGCTTCGTCCCGCATCAGCTCCCAGGGATAGACCGCCGCCACTGGATCCACCCCCAGGATCAGGCCTCGCAGGTCCGGCAGGGCCTCCTTGAAGCCATTCGGCACCAGCAACTCGAACAGCGCGCGCGACAGGCCGGGCTGGTCGGTGGTGTCGCCGGTGGCGGTGCGGATCAGGCCATCCACCGCCTGGCGCTGGTCGGGCTCATCGTTCACTTCGTTGCGCGCCCGTTCCGTCACCAGGGTGAAACGTAGCCCGCCCTGAGGAACCTCGACCACGTGCACCCGCTGCCAGCCATCGGCCGACGGCTCTTCCAGGCGGCCCCGATAGCGCCCCTGACCGGAACGGATCTGCCCATCGAAGCGGATCGCCCCGAGGAACTTGCCGTCGCCTGCCAGCTCCCGCAAGGCCAGCCCGGCGGAAATGGCCCGCGACTCCTCCTCCTCGAACAGCTGCAGGGACTGGATGCGCACCGGCACCTGAGCCTGGCGCAGCGCCTCGCCGGCCCGCACGAGGGCCTCGGCCAGGCAACGCACGCCGACCTCCACCGGGACGCCGCCATAGCCTGTCCCCACCAGCAAGGCCGACAGGTCCACACCGCCGACCTCCCCATCCCCAATCGGCAGACGGGCGTTGCTCCACACCCGCGCATATTCCAGCAGCCCCTGGGTCAGCGCCCGGGTCAGGACTCCGGGCAGCAGGCTGCCTACCGGCCCCAGCCCGACCACCACGGCCCCGGTCGGCCGGGTCGTCGGCGATGGGGCCAGGAACACCATGGCCTCGCCGACGCGCCCCGGGTAGCGCCCAAGACGCTGGGCACGCCCAAGGCTGCCGCCCAGCAGGCGATCCAGGAAGCTGGCACTCCCCTTCACCGGGTCGTTGTCGTAGGCGCCGATGATCAGCGGCGCCACGGCACCTGCCAGGCTGCCGTGGGTCAGCTGGATCAGGACAGCCGTCCTGCCCTCCGTCTTGGCCTTCCGGCCCTTGCCGGGGCGGCAGCCCAGCGCGGACGCCAGGACTTCTTCGGCAGTCGGATAGAGGGTGTGCACCTCCAGTGGCGCCGGTACGAAGCTGACATCCTCGCCCCCCCGTGACGACGCCGGGGAGGTGGGCAGACTGGAGGCGCCCGCCTGGATGATGGACAGGTACTCGTCAAATGCATCCTCATGGTTGAGCAGATCACCGTGTGCCGCATCCACGTACCACACCGGCACCCGCGGCGGAATGCCGGTGGCCCAGGCCACACGGCCATCCCCGCGCTCCGTCCAGCCGATCTCCACCTGCCCGGCCTCGCTGACGCGCAGCGCCACCGGCGTGCGCTCGCGGCCGGCGACATACAGGCAACAGGCAGGGTCGAGCTCCACCGCCTGGATCTCGGCGATGGTCTTGCGGGCCTGCTCCAGCGCCTCGCGGGTCGGCACCGGCCAGCCGTCCCCCGCCCCCTTGGCGCGCTCGAATCGCACATCCCCATCACGGCTCCGCTGGTTCTCCGCATCCCCGGCGGCCCAGTCCTGCCAGACCTGGGGATCGAAATAATCGACACCATCGCCGGCCTTGCCGTCCTTCACGGGCCAGGGCAACAGTTCGAGCACGCCGGGAAAGACGCAGACGATCTCAAGGAACTCACGCATGTCGTGGTGCCAGTCGAAGTAACGCTCGATCTTCTGCACAAAGGCGTCCCGCCCGGTCAGCACCGCAGCGATGCTGTGGGAGCCATTGTTGGGCGTGCCGAACTGGATCAGGCGGCTGCCCGGAAGCGCCTTGAGGGCCGCCCAGCGATCCTTCATGGCCAGGCGCGCCACCAGCCCCCCCATGGAATGGGCGACGATGTGCACCGGCTTTCCACGCTGGCGGGCATCCTCCATGGCCTTGTCCAGCTCGACACCGAAACGGGCCGCCGCGGCGGAGAGGGACAGGCGCCAGTCATAGGCGAAGGGCCGCACCTCGTGGGTGAAGGACAGATGCCGGGCAAAGGCCTCGTAGGACATGTCCTGCCAGCCGTCGGGCACCACCCCCTGGGCATCCACCTTCAGCAAGGACATCTCACCGGCGATCATGCTGAGTGGATCAAACCAGATCCGGTCGCTCCCGATCGCCAGGTGGCTGCCCATCACGCCGGGAAGCATCAGCGCAATAGGCGCATCAGGCCGCGGCATCGGCTTGCGCCCGCCCCGTGCGATCTCCGTCCGCGACGGACCGTCCTGGACCGCGAAGCGACCGTACTTGCCCTCCAGCGCCTCGATCAATGCGCCTGCACTTTCCTCCCGCTTGAAGTAACTCAGGTGATTCACGTCCGGCCCGCTCAGGCCTTGCAGCCAGATCCCCGGCGTGCGCCGCGCACCGCCCGACATCGAAGGCGTGTTCACCACCAGGTCGGTCTCACCACCATAGAAAGCCTCTGAAAGGCAGTCCCCCAACCAGGCCAGCAGCCCCTTGCCCTCGTAGTCCCCGGCGATCACGTGGAGCGGCGAATCGACCTCCACATCCGGTGCATTGAGCAAGGCCACCAGGGGCGAGTCGGGCATCATGGCCTCCAGCCCGGGCAGGATGCGGGCATCGCTACGCGTCTTGACCACCGCCCGCAGGAAGGACTGCAGTAGCTCATACCCCGCCGCCACGCCCTGCAATCCGGGCACCGAACCGATGCCGCGGCCAAGCAGGTTGAGCATCACGCTGGCCCACCGGTCCAGCCGCCCGGAGGCCAGCGTGGTCCCCCGGGCGGTCGCCCCGACACGCACGAAGCGCTCGATCCGCACGCCCCTGGCCTGCAGCAGGCGCCCGAGCTCCGCCAGGTCCGTCGCGTCCTTCTCATAGCCCTGCCGGCCGGTCCGCTGGCCATGGGCCAGGAAGCGCGCCACATCCTCGGCGGTGAACGGCTCCGCCCCCCGCCGCTGCCCGCGAACCAGCAGCTCGCCGATCATGCCCCCGCGGGAATGACTCACGACATGAAGGCGGGCACCCTCCGGCAGAGCCTTGACGAGTTCCAGTGCATTGGCGACCGGGCTGTCGGTCAGGGACCGGTGCTCGAAGCCATAGACCCGCGCGCCGTAGAGGGCGGCCAGCCGGGCACGGATATCGACCTCCGACTGGTTGCCTCCCCACAGGGCACGGAAGCTGCCTTCGCTACTGGAGGCCGTGCCGTGCAGGAACAGCAGGGACGGTTCCGGAGAGCCTTCCAGCCGATCCACGGCACCGAGCGACCAGCTCTCCGTGTTCAGCCGGTACAGGCCGCGCCGGTTGCCCAGCTGGTAGTCCTGGAAGGCGCCGGCCGCCGCCAGGGCCGTCACACCCGCCGGCCCCTGGCGATGCACCTTGAAGGCACGCAGCACCCAGCTCCCCACCCCATCCCGGCTGGCCGCGGCCGGCAGCTGCGGCCCGGACGGGCGGAGGAGACCTCCCACTCGCAGCACCGGGGTGGCATCCGCGTCCCGCCCCTGGGCCGCCCCGAGGTAGCGCCCGACATCCTCCGCCGCCACCAGCAGACGTTCACCGTTGTCCAGCTCCAGCTCGACCACATCGTCCGGCTGCAACTCCAGTCTCCGTGACTCGCCGGGCCCGCCCCTGGCCGTGCTGGCCAGGACGAAAGTCTCGGTCTCCCAGCCGGGCTGGCTTTCGGTGCGGCGGGACGCCAGTTCCAGACTGACTACGATGGGCTGTGCCATGTTGTTCCTCCCTGGATTTGTCTTGTTCGTCGCGGAGCCGGCCCGTTGGAGCCATGTCCTGCATGAGTTATAGCCCACGAATGCCAAAGCCATGAGGACCGCTGCTGGAGGATGCAGAAAGTGCCCCCGGGAAGAGCCTGAATGCACACGGGGCCGGCACACCGTCATGGTGTGCCGGCCCCGCATGGGAAGACCGGATCAGGAGTGGCGCGGCGCTGTCAGTTGCGGTTCAGCCCCAGCAGCCCCATCGGCCCGTTGGAGGTGTTCAGCACCACGGAGGCGATGCCGCCGCCCTGCTGCTGCTGGACGCCATAGATCGACAGGTTGCCCGTGTCGAAGGAGAACACATCGCCGCTGATCTTGACCAGCAGCTTGCCGGACGCCGGGAACCAGGCGTAGGCCATGTCGTTCTGGCTGCCCGAACTGGCCGGAGAGCCCAGCTCCGCCGGCCACCAGTTGGACCACTGGGCAAAGCCCCAGTTGTTGCCCTGGGGCGCCATCGCCGGCTGCGCCTCGCGGTGCTGGGACAGTTCGGTGAGCAGCGCACCGACGCGCCACTTGAGGCCGTCGTTGAACATGTCACCGATCATCATCATGCCGCCGCTCATCCACTGCCCCATGCCGCCGAGCTCCGGATGGTTGAACTGGGCCTGGCTGAAACCACCCGACTGCAGGGCCATGTAGGCCGCCCGGCCCGCATCGCCGCTGAAGCCGTGGCGCGCTGCGATCTCGTCAATGGTGCTCATGGAAATCTCCTTTTGATATTGAATGGTCAGCCGTGGCGATGACTCGAACCAGGAACTCAGGTCAGGGGGGCGAGCCGGGTCCCGATCAACACCGCCGACCCGTCATCGGTGGACAGGGCCTCCGGACGATGGCGCGGCAATTCGAATCCCGCCGCCTGATCGTCCACCGCCTCGATGATGATCTTCGGAGGCTGCGCCGTCACCGGCCCGAAGATGGTCGCAAAGGACACATCGGCCGCATCACGGCCGGTACCGAAGCGCATCAGCCCCATCGGGATGGCCGTGCCGGACGGATCGAACAGATACCAGCGATCGCCCAGGAAGACTTCCACGTAGGCGTGGAAATCGCTCGGCCCAAGCGCCGGGTCGGCGCCGTAGTCGATCCCCGCCACAAAGCGGGCCGGCACGTTGAGGGCACGGCACAGGGCGATCATCAGATGGGCAAAGTCGCGGCATACACCCACCCGCTCCTGCAGGGTATCCATGGCCGAGGTGCTGGCATTGGTGGTGTTGGAGCGGAAGTCCACATGCTGCGTGACCCACTCACAGACACGCCGGATGCGCCCGTAGCCCTGCGGCAGGGCACCGAACTCACGCATGGCCAGTTCGTAGAGACGATCGGACTGGCAGTAGCGGCTGGGATACAGGTAGGTCAGCACATCGGCAGGCAGGCGTCCGACGGGCACTTCGGCAATCGACTCGGGCGCTGCCACATGATGCTTGATGTCAACGGTGGCGCTGTAGCGCAGACGCAGCAGGCCGGCCTGGGCCTTGAGGCGCATGTAGCGGTTTCCGGTGGTCATGTCCGTATGAACCTGGGGCAGCAGGAACTGCCCGAGCTCCATCATCTCGGTGATCACCTGCTGATGGCGGGTGTGCGCCGCATGAATGTTGAAAATGAAGTCACAGCCGGGCTGCGACAGTTCGTAATTCAACTCAACCGAAAACTTCAATCTGACCATGGGCGTCCCTGGAGATGCAGCCTTGACGCGGGAATGCGGGTCATGCGGCCTATAAATGACCATCGCGGGCGACGGACCGGCAAGGGTCCGAGCCCGCGACAAGGCTCCATCCTACTCTGCGGCGACGCAACATGCCCGACTTTCTGGCAGCCGGGAAGCCTCCGCGGCGCTCAGGCGCGGTAGAGATTCACCTCGTCCCGGGTGGCCAGCGCCACCTCCCGTGCCTTGTCGGCAAAGTCTTCACCCTTGCCCGCGTAAAGAATGGCCCGCGACGAGGAGATCATCAGCCCGGTTCCCGCTGCGCTGCGCCCGGCGCGTACCGTTGCCTCGACGTCTCCGCCCTGGGCACCGATGCCGGGCACCAGCAGGGGCAGATCCCCCACGATGGAACGCACGTCCGCCAGTTCCTGTGGAAAGGTCGCCCCGACCACCAGCGCATTCTGCCCATGCACGTTCCACGGCCCGGCCACCAGCGCCGCCACGTGCTGGTAGAGCTTGCGTCCACCTTCGATGCTCAGGTTCTGCAGGTCGGAACCGCCGGGGTTGGAGGTGCGGCACAGCACGATCAGCCCCTTGTCCGAATGCTCCAGGTAGGGCTCGACGGAATCGAAGCCCATGTAGGGATTCACCGTGAGGGCATCGGCCTTGAAGCGCTCGAAGGCCTCCCGGGCATATTGCTGGGCGGTGGCGCCGATGTCGCCGCGCTTGGCATCCAGCACCACCGGCACCGCCGGGTGACGCTCGTGGATATAGGCGATCAGCTCCTGCAGCTGGTCCTCGGCCCGGGCCGCGGCAAAGTAGGCGATCTGCGGCTTGAAGGCACAGGCGAGGTCCGCGGTGGCATCGACGATGCCCTTGCAGAAGGCCAGCACGCCATCGGACCTGTCCTTGAGATGCGCGGGAAAGCGCGCGATGTCAGGGTCGAGGCCGACGCAGAGAAGGGAATCGTGGCGCTGCCACACGGCAGCGAGCTTGGAGCGGAAGTCCATGGCAGGAACGGGCGGCCAGCCCGGCGAGTGAAAGTCTGGGGGCGGATTTTAGCAGCCCCCGCCACTGCGCCGGCACCGAAGCCCAAATGCCCATGTTGCGCTACAACATGCTCCATTCCCTGTCACGGATTGCATCAGCCCGCCCGGCGGCTCCGCGGGCAGTTGCTCATTTCTTGAACAGCGCACCTCCGTCCGCCGAAGCGGCGGGCACGCCGGATCAAAAATTTTTCTCCATCAAATACAAAAGCTTATTTCTCAAACCAGGCAATTTCCACGGATTTTCCGGGCATCTGGCACAGCGCTCGCTGAAGTGATTGCGCTCCGTAACGGCGTGTTTCACAGGAAATGCGACCAAGGGAGGAACGAGGTAGCGGCGCACCATAGCCCGCGCCTCGCTGGTGACATCAACGACAAAATTCCGGAGACAATCGTTATGAAGAAGAACCTTCTTGCCCAATCC
The DNA here is from genome assembly GCA_009026175.1 of Zoogloea sp. Taxonomy (GTDB): domain Bacteria; phylum Pseudomonadota; class Gammaproteobacteria; order Burkholderiales; family Rhodocyclaceae; genus Zoogloea. The sequence continues at coordinate 10,635 of WBTZ01000106.1, forward strand.
GTCGCTCTCGCCTGCCTCGCCGCTGCGGCCGGCGGGGCCCAGGCCGTCAGCTTTACCCAGAATGACGTGACCCTCGACATCAACGGCACGATCAACGGCTTCTACGTCAATCGCGAATCCAAGACCACCGTTGCCGGCGGTCCCGAGACCAAGACCCAGAACAGCGCCCTGACCAACGGCCTGCTGCCGGGCTGGATCAACTTCGTGATGACCACCAAGGTTGCTGACCAGGACATCAAGGCCCACTTCAGCTTCGCCCCCGGCATCAACGACTCGTCCTCCGTGGTCGGCCTGCCCACCGATCCGGGCGCTGGCGCCACCGGCGGCAAGAACAGCCCGTTCAGCCAGGTCGATGTGCGTAACGTGTACTTCCAGTTCGGCAATAACGACTGGGGCACCATGAAATTCGGCCGTGACATCGGCCTCTTCGGTCAGAACATCATCCTGTCCGACATGACCCTGCTGGGCGTCGGCGGCACCTCCAACGCCGGCATCCCGTTCAACACCACCTTCGGCATGATCGGCCACGGTTACATGTACACCGGCTTCCAGGCCCAGATCACCTACACCACCCCCAACTTCAACGGTCTGCAGGCCGCTGGCGGCATCTTCCAGCCCAGCTCCTTCGCGGGTGACCAGACCAAGACCCCGGGCTTCCAGGCCAAGGTCGACTACGACTGGAAGGGCGGCATGCCTGGCAAGGTGTGGGGCGGCCTCGTGACCCAGAGCACCAGCTGCTCGAAGGGTTCCAACTGCAACGGCGTGGGCGCCAACCCGGACAAGAGCTTTACCGCCACCGGCTACGAAATCGGCGCCAAGGCCAGCGCCGGTGACTTCGGTGCCGTCGCCTACGCCTTCTCCGGCAAGGGCCTGGGCCTCTCCACCGTGGGCGCCCAGTTCTTCGGCGGCAGCGATGGTCTCGGCAACAAGACCGACTCCAAGGGCTACTTCCTGCAAGGTACCTACCAGCTCAACAAGACCAAGTTCGGCATCAACTTCGGCCAGAACAAGGACAACGACGGCGCGCTGGGCCAAGGCAACGAGCGCAAGAACAAGGCCTACACCCTGGGCGTCTATCACAGCCTGAACAAGTTCGTGACCCTGGTCGGCGAACTGAACCAGGAGAAGATCACCAGCACCGTGGATGACAGCGAGACCAAGAACCGCACCCTGTCCGCTGGCGCCATCCTGTTCTTCTAATTGGCAATGCCCTCCGGGGCGAGGCAGTTTCCGCGGACGTCCGGTGCGTCCGCGAACCGCAACCTGTTGTGTTTCTCCCTCCTTCTGGCGCCCTTCGGGGCGCCGTTTTTTTGATACGCAACGCCCTGCCGGCCAGCTCCGGAACCCGCGGCCCCGGCTCCGGTGTATCGTGTCCGGCTGACTGAACATCGCTGTGCCTTTGCCCATGCTGCGTCTGCTCCCCTTCATCTTCGCCCTGCTGCTCGCCGGCCCGGTCTGCAGTGATGGCCTGCGTCACCTGCGCATCGGGCCCGCCATCTACGCCGACGCCCGGGAGGCCCTGGTGGACGCCATCGAGGCGGAGGGCCTGGTGCCGGCGCCCCCCAGCCAGTTCGGCGACATGCTGCAACGCACCGCTCCAGCCCTCGAGGAGACGGAACCGGTCTACCAGCAGGCGGAGGTGCTCCACTTTTGCAGCGCCCGGATCGCCTGGCAGCTGGCCCGCGAGAACGCCATCAACATTGCCCAGTGCCCATTGTCGATGGCCATCTACACCCGCCCCGGCGTGACCAACGCCGTACACCTGGCCTGGCGTGAGGCCAGCGGCGATTCGCCTGGCGCCCGCGCCGCCAACGCCCTGCTCGAACGGATTGCCCGCCAGGTCGCCGACAACGCAGGACGTGGCGCGCTCCGCCAGTGAGCATCCCCGGACTACGCCTCCCCCCTGGAGGCGGGCGGGCATGCCCGGGCCGACCCGGCGTTTTCTCGAGCACCTCTCGCCGCGCGCCCGGTGGCACGGTATAGTCCGCACCGCTTCAGAACCCCCCGCCGGAAGAACACCCCAGCATGACCCAGAAAACCTATAACGCCGACTCCATCACCGTCCTCAAGGGCCTCGAGCCGGTCAAGCAACGGCCGGGCATGTACACCCGGACGGAGAACCCCCTCCACGTCATCCAGGAAGTCATCGACAACGCGGCCGACGAGGCGATGGCGGGCTTCTGTCGCAAGATCGGCGTAACCCTTCACCTGGACGGTTCGGTCAGCGTCTCGGACGACGGGCGCGGCATCCCGGTGGAGATCCACCCGGTGGAGGGCGTGTCCACCGTGGAAGTGGTCTTCACCCGCCTGCACGCGGGTGGCAAGTTCAATAAGACCGATGACGACTCCGCCTACCGCTTCTCCGGCGGCCTGCACGGCGTCGGCGTGTCCGTCACCAACGCCCTGTCCCACCGCCTCGAGGTGGAAGTGGTGCGCGACGGTGGCCGGCACCGCCTGGTCTTCGCCGCGGGCGACGTGATCGAGCCCTTGGTGCGCGTCGGCGACGCGCCCAAGAAAGCCAGCAGCACCACGGTGCGCGCCTGGCCTGACGCCAAGTACTTCGACTCCGCCGAGCTGCCCCGCAACGAACTGGAGCGCCTGCTGCGCTCCAAGGCCGTGCTGATGCCCGGCCTCGAAGTCAGCCTCAGCATCGAGGGCGGCGACACGCGTACCTGGCTGTTCGAGCATGGCATGCGCGGCTACCTGTCCGAGGCCCTCAGCGACGAACCCCTGATCCCCCTGTTCAGCGGCGAGAAATATGCCGCCAAGGGCGACGACACCTTCGCCGCCGGTGAAGGCGCCTCCTGGGCCGTGGCCTGGACCGCCGAGGGCGCGCCGGTGCGCGAGTCCTACGTCAACCTGATCCCCACCCCCGCCGGCGGCACCCACGAGGCCGGCCTGCGGGACGGCGTGTTCACCGCCATCAAGAACTTCATCGACCACCATGCCCTGCTGCCCAAGGGTGTCAAGCTGACCGCCGACGACGCCTTCGGCCGAGCCTCCTTCCTGCTCTCGGCCCGGGTCCTCGACCCCAGCTTCCAGGGGCAGACCAAGGAGCGCCTGAACAGCCGGGATGCGGTGCAGCTGGTCTCACGCATGGTCCGCGACCCCTTCGAGCTGTGGCTCAACGAGCACGTGGACTATGGCAAGAAGCTCGCCGAGCTGGCCATCAAGGCCGCCCAGGCCCGCGCCCGCGCCGCCCAGAAGGTCGAGAAGCGCAAGTCCTCCGGGGTGGCCGTGCTCCCGGGCAAGCTGTCCGACTGCGAATCCGAGGATATCGAGCGCAACGAGCTCTTCCTGGTCGAGGGCGACTCGGCTGGCGGCAGCGCCAAGATGGCCCGTGACAAGGACACCCAGGCCATCCTGCCCCTGCGCGGCAAGGTCCAGAACGCCTGGGAGGTGGACAAGGACCGCCTCTTCGCCAATGCCGAGATCCACGACATCGCGGTCGCCCTCGGGGTGGAACCCCACACGCCGGACTCCGACCCGGACCTCTCCGAGCTGCGCTACGGCAAGCTCATCATCATGTCCGACGCGGACGTGGACGGCTCCCACATCCAGACCCTGCTGCTGACCCTGTTCTTCCGCCACTTCCCGAAGCTCATCGAGCGCGGCCACATCTACGTGGCCCAGCCGCCGCTGTACCGCCTCGACGTGCCGGCCCAGGGCAAGAAGCGCCCGCCGCGCCGGCTGTATGCCCTCGACGACCAGGAGCTCGGCACCCTGCGCGACCGGCTGGTCCACGAAGGCGTCAAGCCCGAGCACATCGAAGTCGGCCGATTCAAGGGCCTCGGCGAGATGAACCCCGACCAGCTCCGCGAAACCACCATGGACCCGGCCACCCGCCGCGTCCTGCCGGTGCATGTGCGCAGTGACGCCTTCGAGGAGACCCAGCGCATGTTCACCATGCTGATGGGCAAGGGCGAAGCCTCAGGCCGCCGCGCCTGGATGGAGGAAAAGGGCGACTCGGTGGAAGCAGACGTTTGACTTCGCTCAGCCGGGGAGCCAATCTGCAAGGATCCTGACCGCCCTGGCGTCCGCCTGGCGCCTGCGTGTCCGGCCAGGGACCAAGAGAGGACACCATGACATCCCTATCACGTCACCTGGGCTGGGGCGCAGTGGCCGGTCTCGGCGCTGTCGCATTCGGTACGGTCGCGCTGCACCGCGGCGAGACCATCAATGCCTTGTGGCTGGTCATCGCCGCGGTATGCACTTATCTCATTGCCTACCGCTACTACAGCCTGTTCATCGCCGAAAAGGTGATGGAGCTGGACCCCACCCGCCAGACCCCGGCCGTACGCCACAACGACGGTCTCGACTACGTCCCCACCGACAAATACGTGCTGTTCGGCCACCACTTTGCCGCCATTGCGGGTGCCGGCCCGCTGGTGGGGCCGGTGCTGGCCGCGCAGATGGGTTATCTCCCGGGCATGCTGTGGATCCTCGTCGGCGTGGTGTTCGCCGGCGCGGTGCAGGACTTCATGATCCTGTTCATCTCCACCCGCCGCGACGGCCGCTCGCTGGGCGACCTGGTCAAGACCGAGCTCGGCCCGGTGCCGGGGGTGATCGCCCTGTTCGGCACCTTCATGATCATGGTGATCATCCTGGCGGTTCTCTCGCTGATCGTGGTCAAGGCCCTGGCGGAATCGCCCTGGGGCATGTTCACGGTCGCCGCCACCATTCCCATCGCGCTCTTCATGGGCGTGTACAGCCGCTACATCCGCCCCGGCCGCATCGGGGAGATGTCGCTGATCGGCTTCGTGCTGCTGATGGCCGCGATCATCTTCGGTGGCGACATCGCCGCCAGCGAAACCTGGGGCCCGCTGTTCACCTTCGATGGCAAGCAGCTCACCTGGATCCTGATCGGCTACGGCTTCATCGCCTCGGTACTGCCCGTCTGGCTGCTGCTGGCCCCGCGTGACTACCTGTCCACCTTCCTCAAGATCGGCACCATCGTCGGCCTGGCCATCGGCATCGCCATCGTGGCGCCCAATCTGCAGATGCCAGCCTTCACCAAGTTCATCGACGGAAGCGGCCCGGTGTGGTCCGGCAGCCTGTTCCCCTTCCTGTTCATCACCATCGCCTGCGGTGCTGTTTCCGGCTTCCACGCGCTGATCGCCTCCGGCACCACCCCCAAGCTCCTCGACAACGAAAAGAATGCCCGCTTCATCGGCTATGGCGGCATGCTGATGGAGTCCTTCGTGGCGATGATGGCGCTGGTCGCGGCTTCGGTGATCGAGCCGGGGATCTACTTCGCGATGAACAGCCCGGCCGCCGCCATCGGCAAGACCGCCGAGAGCGCCGCCCAGGTGATCTCCCAGTGGGGCTTCGTGCTGACGCCGGAAATGCTCGTCCAGACCGCCCAGGACGTGGGCGAGAAGACCATCATCTCCCGCGCCGGTGGAGCCCCCACACTGGCTGTCGGGATGGCCCACATCCTCTCCAACGCCCTCGGCGGCAAGGCCATGATGGCCTTCTGGTACCACTTCGCGATCCTCTTCGAAGCGCTGTTCATCCTCACCGCAGTGGATGCCGGCACCCGCGCCGGGCGCTTCATGCTGCAGGACCTGATGGGCACCTTCGCCCCGTCCATGCGCAAGATGGATTCGATCTTCGCCAGCCTGGTGGCCACCGCCCTGTGCGTCGCCGCCTGGGGCTACTTCCTGTACCAGGGCGTGGTGGACCCGCTCGGCGGCATCAACACCCTGTGGCCCCTGTTCGGCATCGCCAACCAGATGCTCGCCGGTGTGGCCCTGACGCTGGCTACCGTGGTGCTCTTCAAGATGAAGCGTCAACGCTTTGCCTGGGTCACCGTGGCACCCACCCTCTGGCTGCTCGCCTGCACCCTCACCGCCGGCTGGCAGAAGGTGTTTCACGAGAACCCGAAGATCGGCTTCCTCGCCAATGCCCACAAGTACCAGGCGGCGCTCGACAAGGGTGAGGTGCTGGCGCCGGCCAGCTCCATCGACCAGATGCACCAGATCATCACCAACAACTACGTGGATGCGGCGCTGTCCGGGCTCTTCATCCTGCTGGTGCTGAGCATCCTGGCCTACGCGGTGCCGGCCTGCTTCCGCGCCCTGCGCAACAACAGGCCGACCACGGTCGAAACCCCCTACGCAGCGATGCCGACGGCGAATTGAGAGGCTCAGCGTGTTCTCGGATCTGGCCCGCATGGGCAAGTACCTCGGCCAGGCGGCCCGCCTCATGGTGGGCATGCCCGACTACGACAACTATGTGCAGCACATGCACCTGAACCACCCTGAAAAGCCGGTGATGAGCCATCAGGAGTTCTTCCGGGAGCGGCAGGAAGCCCGCTACGGCGGCGCGGACGGACGCCCCGGACGCTGCTGCTGACATGGACAGCCTGCGCGAGGGCTACGCCGCTGTCGTCCTCGGCGCCAGCGGCGCCCTGGGCCGGGCCTTCCTGCTCCACCTCCAGGCCGACCCACGCTGCAGCAGCGTGATCGGGCTGTCCCGCAGCACCGATCCCGCCCTGGCGCTTGAGGATGAATCAAGCATGGTCCGCTGTGCGGCCCGTCTGCGGCAACATGCCCCCGTGCATCTGGTCGTGGACGCGACCGGGGCACTCACCATTGATGGTAGTGGCCCCGAGAAGCGCCTTGAGGAGCTGGACCCCGTCAGGCTGCTGCGGGCGATGGAGATCAACGCGACGGGGCCCCTGCTGGCGATGAAGCACCTGCTTCCCTTGCTCGCCAGGAATGAACGGGTGATCTGGGCCAAGATGTCGGCCCGCGTCGGCAGCATCGAAGACAACCGCAAGGGTGGCTGGTACGGCTACCGCGCATCCAAGGCCGCCCTCAACATGCTGCTGCAGAGCGCCGCCATCGAAATTGCGCGGCAACGCCCGCTGGCCGTGGTCGTGGCCCTGCAGCCGGGCACGGTGCGCTCGCGGCTCAGCCAACCCTTTGTCGGCGACGAAGGACTGTCGCCCGAAGAGTCCGCCCGGCGCCTGCTCGACGTCATGGACCGCCTGTCACCGCATGGCCGGGCGCACTTCGTCGACCACCTGGGCAACAGCATTCCTTGGTGAGGGCCCGGCCCGCCCCCCGATGCCCCGCGGCGGCAGAAGCCCTTTCAGAGCACCCTGCCCGGAACGGTTTCTGTGCCACACTTCGAGCCGTTTTCCGACTTTCACCTGCCCCATGCCCAGCACCAACCCCCTCGCCCTCCCGCGCCCGCCGATCCGCGCCACGATCCTCTCCGGCTTTCTCGGGGCCGGCAAGACGACGCTGCTCAACCGCTACCTGGCCAGCGACACGGGGCGAAGGGTTGCCGTGCTGGAAAACGAGTTCGGCGCCGTAGGCATCGACGGCGGCCTGATCGCCGGTTCACCGGCTGTCGAGGTGGTCGAGCTGACCGACGGCTGCGTCTGCTGCAGCGTGCGCGGCGAGCTGGGCACCGCCCTGGCCGAGCTGGCCGACCGCCGCGAACGCGGCGAGCTCGACTTCGACCACCTGGTGCTCGAAACCACCGGCCTGGCCGATCCGGCCCCGGTGGCCCAGGCCTTCTTCGTCGACGAGGGCGTGCGCGAGCGCTACGAGCTGGACGGCATCCTGACCGTCGTCGACGCCGTCCACGCCCAGCGCCAGCTTGACGAGAACCGCGTCGCCGCCGCCCAGGTCGGCTTTGCCGACCGGGTCCTGCTGAGCAAGACCGAGCTCGTCGCGCCAGCCGAACTGGAGGCCCTGGAAACCCGTCTGCGCCACATCAACCTGAGGGTGCCCGTGCAAGCCATTCCCCAGGGCGATGCCGAACTCAAGGCCCTGTTCGCCCTCGACGCCTTCGTGCTCAGCGACGTCCTCGACCACGCGCCCGGCTTCCTGAGCAGCGCCAGCCCGAATGGACTACGACGCGGCGGAGCCCGGCAGCAGCCCTTCGTCCGCCACGATGACGACATCAGCTCGCTGGTGCTGCATCATCCCGGCGCGGTGGATGTGGGCCTGATGGGAAGCTTCGTCGAGGAGCTGCTGCTCAGGCGTGGCAACGACATGCTGCGCTACAAGGGCATCCTGGCGGTACGCGGGGAGGCGCGACGCCTGGTCTTCCAGGGCGTGCACCGGATCACCGGCTTCGACTACGGCCGCCCCTGGGAGGACGGAGAAGCGCGGGAAAGCACCATCGTCATCATCGGCCGGCGCCTCGACACCCCGGCCATCGAGAGCGCCTTCGCCCTCGCCTGCCGCTGACCGGCCGGGCCGTCCGCCGTCCCTGGACGGTCGTCACCAGCCCGCGCCTGCGCCTCACCGCCACAAACCGGGCAGAAAGCAGGACAAGCCGACAGGAAACGCCATTGCCTGTGGTATTTTTGCGCCCTTCGCCGCGCCCTCACCGGCGCACGTAACCCTGGCCGCCCGCGCAGCCCGCTGCATACTCCGCACCATGAACGACACTCCGGATCTCTTCGATTCCCCGCCGCCGGATTCCGGCGAAC
>WBTZ01000107.1 GCA_009026175.1 Zoogloea sp.
CTCGGGGAGGCCCGCCGGCAGGCCGGCAAGGTGATTCGCAAGCGTGGCAAAGAGGGTGTTCGGATCGATGGGCTTGGAGACATAGCCGTTCATCCCCATGGCCAGGCAGTATTCCCGGTTGCCTTCCAGGGCGCTGGCGGTCAGTGCGATGATCGGCAGGTTGGCCAGTGCGGGTATCTGGCGGATTTCGGCGGTGGTCTGCAATCCGTTCTTGCCGGGCATGTGGATGTCCATCAGTACCGCGTCGAAGCGCTGGTGGGTCAGGAGTTCCAGGGCCTGGTCGCCGCTGGAGGCGAGACTGACGATGGCGCCGATGGCTTCGAGGAGGTCCTTGATGACCTCCTGGTTGACCGGATTGTCCTCGACGATCAGCAGGTGCTTGCCCTGGAGCACGCCGAAGCGCTCCCCGGCATGGCGCGCCGTGACGCCCTCATGCGGATGGGCCAGGCTGTGGAGTGTCTCGCGTACGGCAGAGACGGTCGCGGGCTTGCGCATGATCGCGTCGAAGTCGCCTCCTTCGGCGCCGTAGGTGGCATCCAGCCCGCCGGTGAAGAGCAGTACGCGGGGGACATGAAATTTCGGTGAGGCTAGTGCGTCGAGTGCAGTCGCTGTCTCGGTGCCGGACAGGCCAGGCATGCGCAGGTCCATGAAGATCGCGTCGAAGGGCTGGCCCCGGGCTTCTGCCGAGGTGACCAGGGTGATGGCCGCCTGGCCGCTGGCCGCTTCGGTGACGTCGGCGGCCAGTCCCCGCAGGATGCGCGCGAGGATCTGGCGGGCCTCGGGGTGGTCATCCACCACCAGGATGCGCCGCGGTGGTTCGTCAGGGATGGGGGTGGGAGGATCGCTGATCCCCAGGTCGAGCTCCAGGGAGAAGGTGCTGCCGAGGCCCTTGCTGCTCACCACGCCGACCTGTCCGCCCATCAGTTGGGCCAGGTTGCGGCTGATGGCCAGCCCCAGCCCGGTGCCTTCGAAGCGCTTGGAGAGTGAGTCCTCCAGCTGCTGGAAGGGGGCAAACAGCCTGGCGATGTCGTCTTCGGCAATGCCGATGCCTTCGTCTTCGACCTCGAAGCGGGTCCGCAACTGCCGTCCGTTGCGTTCGCCGGCCCTGACCCGCAGGCGGACCGTTCCGTGCTCGGTGAACTTGACGGCGTTACTTGCGAAGTTGATGAGGATCTGGCCGATCCGCAGGGCGTCGCCGACCAGATGGCCGGGCATGTCCGGCTCGATATCGACGATCAGTTCCAGGTTCTTGGATTCCGCGGTGTTGCCCACCATGCCGGTGACGTGGTCCATCAGGAGGTCGAGACAGAACTCGCTGTGCTCGACCTTGAGCTTGCCAGCCTCGATCTTGGACAGGTCGAGGATGTTGTTCACCAGCCCCAGCAGGTGGCGGCTCGACGACTGGATGCGGTTCAGGTAGTGGCCGACCTTGGGGGTGGTTTCCAGGTGTTCCGCCAGGTGGGTCATGCCGATGATGGCGTTCAGCGGAGTGCGGATCTCATGGCTCATGTTGGCCAGGAAGTCGGCCTTGGCGGTGGCGGCCTGTTCGGCCTGATCCCGGGCGGCCAGCAGTTCGCGGGTTCGTTCATCGACCCGCTGTTCCAGCTGGCGGGTCAGTGCCTCGAGATTCTTCTGGGTTTGCACCAGCTGTGTCACGTCGGTATCGACGGTGCCCACGGCGATGACCTGGCCGAGGGAGTCGTCCCAGATCGGGAAGTGGATGGAGGTGAATACCGCATCTTCGCGGTTGCCGTTGCGGCGGGTGCTGGTGGATGTGCAGGCCCGTCCGCTGCGCAGGACTTCTTCCAGCTCGGCTTCGTGCCGGCGGGCCAGTTCGGCCGGAAAGACGTCTGCATCGAGTTTGCCGGTGAGGCTGCCCTCCTGAAGGTCGAACATGGCGTAGAAGAGCGGGTTGGCGATCATGTAGATCCCTTCCCGCGAACGCATCGAGAGGCCGGCCGGGACGTTTTCGGCGAAGGCCGCGAAGCGCCTTTCGCTGTGGCTGATGGAACGCCGGGAGCGCCATTCGACGATGGACAGGATGCCGATCAGCAGGGCGCTGCCCGCCAGCAGGGCAACAATGATCCGGCGCACGATCCGCGAGGAGTGGAAGGCCTCGTCCATGTCCTGCTCGACCACGAAGCCCATGCGGTTCTCGGGCAGCCACTGCCCGGCCCCGATGACCTTGCGCCCGCGGTAATCGGAGTAGTCCTCCTCGATCCACACACCGGCGCCGTGCTCTTCGGTGTTCTGCAGGGCACGCGTGGGCGGGTTGTCGATCGTCGAGGGGGCGGGATGTTCGGCGGTGACCCGGCTTGGGGTGGGGATGCGGGCATACAGCCGGAACAGGCTCCAGCCCGGCAGCGGGCTCGGGCCACCCGCGAAGCCGCTCTCGAAGCGGCTGGGAGAGAGGATCAGGCCTTTTTCGCCAATGATGTAGGTCTCGCCGGTTTCGCCGTTGCGACTGGCTTCGAGGATGGGGTAGAGCTTGGAGTAGGGGTCGGTGCGCAGGCACAGGAAGGCCCGCACTTCGCCGGTTTCGCGTATCGGGGTGCAGGCCAGCTGAATGGCCGAACCTCGGGAGAGCGTGGTGTCGCTCTTGCGGAATGACTGGGGGGCCGGAAAGGGGGCGCTCAGCTGGCTCCCTTCGGAGGTGCTGCGCAGGAGGAGTTCCCGAGTGCTCTGGCGGGCTACCGGCTTGCCTTCGTAGTTCGTGCTGGATGAGGCAATGATGATGCCCTGATCGGCGGTGATCAACGAAAAACCTTCGAATCCGCGGCTGCGGTAGGCCGGTGTCAGCCAGTCCTTCAAGGCCTTCTGGCGGGCTTCGTCGCCAGGGGCCTTGAGCAACTGGCGGACATGCGCCTGGAGTTGCGGATCGGCGGCGATGTCGTTGGTCCGCTCGATGACGTCGTTGTTGATCACCCGGATGGTACGGGTCAGGGTCTCGACCTTGGTCCTGAGGTTGTCATGCACCTTCCGGTGGTTTTCGGACTCGATGGTCTCGATTGCGAGCAATCCGCCCAGCATCAGGACGGCGATGGCCACCACAGCAGGGATGAAGATGATCCGCGAGTCCCTCGCAGCACTCGTCATGGCTTGTACCGTGTCATTAGCACTCGTCGAATTCCTGCGGCATTCCACGCCGGATGCGCGGTTCCGCCCAGTTTGGGCGTAACCGCGTAAAGATGACCGATTGGATTGATCTTGGCAAGCCGCTCCGCCGGCTGCCCCGTTGTTCAGGCGATGTGGCGCGCCTCCAGGAAGCTGATGACCTTGCGGTCTTCCTCGGTGAGGTGGCGGTAGAGGGGGATGCAGATCCGGTCGAGAAAGGCGTGCCAGGGGGATTCGTGGGACTCCATGATCAGGAAGCAGACATCGGAGAAGGTTTCCACCAGCGAGCGATGCTCACTGCTGTGATGGCTGGCGTCCGGGTAGCCGATCTCGGATAGCCAGGCATCCTCGGCTTCGAAATGGACGATCGCATGCTCGAAGAACTCGCTCATCATTTCCGAGAGGGTACTGCGGGTAGGCGGGCGCTCGGCGGTCAGCAGCGAGTCGATGAGCCTGAGAAGCCTCTGCCGGCTGTATCCCGTAAGCATGTTCAGGCAGGACTGACGCAGTGGGCGGCCGGGGGCGGGGGCGCTGGGCAGCGTAGCGGAGTGTCGGGGCATGGAGGTTTGCGCGTTGCGTTTCGACATGCCCATCTTCGCGCGATGCACCGGTCTGCTGAAGGTGGGGATTACCCCGGATCGATAGGTACATCCACTCTGCTGACACTATCGGCACGGCCCTAGGATTCGCCCATGCCGAGTTCTTGGGCCTGGGTGACCACGCCGCTTGCAGGCAACGACTGCGCATGCCGCGTGACCGCAGCGCCGGCTGCCTTTCTATTTTCCCCGGCTGCACGCATCACGGAAATTGGACCCATGAGTGACCCCATGAGTATTGGAAGACGGATCCTTGTTCTCGTTATCGCCTCGCTGTCCCTGCTGCTTGTACTGCTCGTGTCCTCGCTGATCCTGACCTACCGGATCAATGCCCAGGTGACGACATTGACCGGGAATGTCATTCCGAGCCTCGAGATCATCAACGGGGTGGCAGTCAAGTTCGCCTCCATCCGGGCGACCACCCTCCGCTACATGCTGGCCAAGGATGATGCCGACCGCGTGGAGCAGGCCAGGAAGCTGGTATTCTTCCGCCAGGGGCTGGACCGCGACCTGAACCACTACGAGTCGGAGTTCGTGGTGGACCAGCAGGAGAAGGCCCTGCTCCAGCAGGTTCGCCAGGCTGTCGAGGCGTTCGATTCCCATCAGTTCGACATCCTGGCCGTATCGGCCTCATCGCAGGATGTCCGTTCCGCCCTGGCCGAAGCCCAGGCACCCCTTGGACAGGTGTCCAACGCACTCCGCCGGCACCACGACTACAGCCTTCAGCTTGCCGAAAGTGCCGTGGATGCGTCCCGTTTCAACCTGCGTGTCGGAGTGGTTGCCATGGTCCTGCTGACCCTGGTTGCGGCAGTTTCATTGCTGGCTTTCGGTTACCGGATCCGCTTCGCGGTCCAGGCGCTGACCGAGGGTTTCAGGAAGAAGCTGGTCGATCTGGGAGAGCACGGGACGCAGGTCGCCGCGGCGGCCGCCGACCTGTTGCTGGCCTCCCGCAAACTCTCCGAGGTGGCCGATTGCCAGCGCGTGCAGGTCGAGCAGCTGGATGCCGCGGCGGATGACATCGAGCTTGGCATCCCGGCGATGCGTGACCTGCTGGCCGAGGCCCAGGAGCAGGTCGCCCATACGGCCCACAGCCTGTCTCATGTGAAGAACCTCCTGGAGAGCCTGGTGCAGCATGCCGGCCAGGCTCAGCCAGGGCTGCCGGACGAGCTGTTCGGCGAAGCCGCGACCCTGCTGAGCAATCTGGATCGCGATGTGCAGCGCAGCGGGGCGGCCATGGCCGCGGTCGAGGGTGTCGTCGAGGCACAGTGCCGCAGCATGGCCCTCCTCGTCCAGCAGGTGGGCAAGGTGGCCCGCCTGGCGGTGGAGAACACCTCCCTTGCCGCCAGTGCGTCGGCGAGCGCGATGAGCCTGTCCGTCACCGCGCGGGGGATGAACGATGAAGTTGGCCGCCGCGCCGCCTGATGCCATGAGACGCCTCGTGAACTTTCCCGGGTATTGCGTGCGGCTGGCGAAGCTGCGTTACCGGATCAGTCCGCTGCATTCCGGCTACATCCTGGTCGCCTTCATCGTGGTCGCCGCGTTGGTCGAGGGCTATGTGTCCTATACCGGCTTCAAGGCGGAGACCGACCGGGAACTGACGATCTTTTCCGACATGGTGGCGAAGAACCTGCAGCGCAGCGTGCAGGAGGCTGACGTGATCCTGCGCCACGTGGCGGTGGCATTCGACAACGAGCAATGGCTGGGCTATGGCGGCCGCGGGCTGCAGTCCGATGACTTCAAGGCCCTCCAGGAGAGTTCGCCCGAGGTGGCGGAAGTCTTCCTGATGGGGTCCGACAGCACGCTCATCAGGAAGCGCGGCAAGGTCATGGAGCAAAAGCAGGGTGGCGAGGTGTCGACTGAATTCGACTTCTTCCGGGTGCACCGGGATTCATCCGATGCGGGCCTGTTCGTTTCCGATCCCTTCCTGGACTGGGCGTCGGGTGAAATGAGCTTCGTCGTGTCCCGGCGGCTCAACCACTCGGATGGACGTTTTGCCGGCATCGTCGGGGCGCGCTTTGCGGCTTCGAAGATCGAGGGGCTGGTAGGCGGGCTGCTGTCCGGCAAACCCTTTGCGGTGCTCCTCTGCAAGACCAACGGTCGTGTGCTTGCCCGTCACCCTTTCAGTGAGCAGGCCTTGGGCCTGGATGTCAGCGCTGATCCGGGCCTGGTCCACGCCCTCTTGACCAAGCCTGTCCTGGGGGAGGATGGTCAGCCCTTGCCGGGCAATCCGGACCATGTCGTCGAAGTGGTCAGCCCGGTTGATCAGGCGCTTCGCCTGGCGAGCTTTTCCTGGATCGGCAATCTCCCCATGCTGGTCGGCGTGTCCACCCGGGAGGACGATCTCACCGAGCGCTGGCTGGGCCGCCTCCAGTGGATCGGCATCACCAGCCTGTTGGCAGTCGTGATCGTGCTCCTGCTGCTCCGCACGATCCAGCTGCAATTGCACAAGATCCAGCGTGAAAAGCGGCGCCTCGAGACGATCACCGACGCGGTTCGCGACCCCTGGTTGATCCTTGACGAGGACGGCACCATCATCCGGGCCAACCCGGCCGCCCGCCGCGAGCTGTGCCTGCCGGAGGCGAAGGAGGATTGGAGCAATGCGCTCAACTCCGAAAGATCGGTCCTGGCGTGCCTGCCGATACTCGACGGGGCACCCGTGAAGCAGCAGTGCCGGCGCTACGACGGCAGTGTCTTCCCGGCCGAGGTCAGTGCGGCCCGCCTGCAGTGGCAGGGGCGCGCGATGATCATGCTGCAGCTCCACAACGTGGAGGAGCGGGAGCGCTACCAGGCGTCCTTGATGCGCCAGGCCTACTGTGACGAGGTGACCGGCCTGCCCAACCGCGTCCTGCTGGCGGAACGTATGGCCCGGGGCCTGGTAGCGGCCAAGCGCTACGGGTATTTCTGCGGGCTGCTCTTCATCGATCTGGATCACTTCAAGCGGGTCAACGACTCCCTGGGCCACGCCGGGGGGGATGCCCTGCTGCGCAAGGTGGGTGATCGCATCAAGGAGATCGCCCGCCATTCGGACACGACGGCCCGCTTCGGCGGCGACGAGTTCGTCATTTTCCTGGACCGCATCTCCGGCCGCTCCGAGGCGGTCAAGTGTGCCCAGCGCGTACTCGATGCCTTCGAGGAGCCGGTGCTGATCAATGACCGGCACCTGGTGGTATCGGCCACCGTGGGGGTGGCCCTCTTTCCGGCCGACGGGGAGACCCCGGAGCAGCTGCTCAAGAACGCCGACGCCGCCATGTACGAGGCCAAGTCCCGAGGCCGCAAGCGCATCGGTTTCTATGGGCGGGAGACCGGGCAGCGCATCGAGCGCCACCTGGAGCTCGACATGGCCCTGCGCAGTGCGCTCGAGCGCCAGGAGATCTGGGTGGCCTACCAGCCCATTGTCGACGCACGAAGCGGCGAGGTGGTGAAGGCCGAGGCTCTGCTGCGGTGGACCCATCCGACCCTTGGTGTGGTGCGTCCGGACGAGTTCATAGCGATTGCCGAGGAGAACGGCAGCATCCTCGATCTGGGTGCCTGGGTGCTGCAGGAGGCCTGCAACCTGTCCCGCGAGTTCAAGGCCCGCAGCGGCCGCTCCCTCAGGGTGTCGGTCAATGTCTCGGCGGCCCAGTTCAAGGACTCGGACCTTCCCCGCATCGTCGACCGGGCCCTGCGGCGCGCCGGCATCACCGCCGAGGAGCTTGAACTGGAAATGACCGAGAGCGTGCTCGTATCCCATGCCGAAGCCGTGCATGCGCGGATCGACGGGGTCAAGCAACTGGGCATCAGCCTGGCCCTCGACGATTTCGGAACGGGGTACTCGTCCCTCTCCTACCTGACCCACTTCCCCTTCGATACCCTCAAGATCGACCGGGCCTTTGTGTCACGCCTGCCGGGTCACCCGCCCAGCCTGGAGCTGACCAAGGCAATCGTGGCCATGGCCAAGAGCCTCAACCTGAAAGTCGTCGCCGAAGGGGTGGAGGACGATCTGCAGGCCACCACCCTGCGTGATATGGGCTGCGAGCACCTGCAGGGGTACCTGTTCGGTCGTCCGGTGGATCGCGCAGCCTTCCTGGACAGTTACTGCGGCATGTCCGGCTGAGGGTGGGGCCTGATACGGCTTGCCGTTTCCGGATAACACGCCCTCCCCGGCTATGGCTAAGGTGCAGTCATGGGTCCGCTCCTGCGGACCAGGTGGGGGCATACATGGACGACAGCGGAAAGCACGGCGGCACATCCAGAAGCTTTCTGGATGCGGGACGCCGCAAGTTCCTGCTGCAGGGGGCGGGCAGTGCCTGCGCTGCAGGAGTGGCCGGCCTGGGCCTGATGGCCCATGTGCAGCGGGCCCGGGCCCTGCCCTCCCAGGCCCTGCGGCCGCCCGGTGCCCTGCCCGAGGCTGACTTCGACGCCGCCTGCGTGCGCTGCGGCCTGTGCGTGCGGGCCTGCCCCTTCACCACCCTCAACCTGGCGCCGGCCGGTGGCGGCATTCCCGTCGGCACGCCCTACTTCGAAGCCCGCAGCGTGCCCTGCGAGATGTGCACCGACATTCCCTGCAAGGCGGCCTGCCCCACCGGCGCCCTGGCCCCCGGGCTCGATGACATCGCCCAGGCACGCATGGGGGTGGCCGTGCTGGCCGACCCGGAGCGCTGCCTCAGCCTGCAGGGCATGCGCTGCGACGCCTGCTTCCAGGCCTGCCCCCTCAAGGGCAAGGCCATCACCATGGAGCGCCTGCACAAGCCGGGGGGCATGACTGTCTTCATTCCCTCGGTGCATGCTGCCTGCACCGGCTGCGGCAAATGCGAGCACGACTGCGTGCCCCAGGTGGCGGTGATCCGCGTGATGCCGGCGGCCCAGGTGCGGGGTGAGCTGGAGCGGGGCCGGCGCCGCAGTGAGGCGGCGCTCGGGATGCCCCCCGCCGACAGCCCGGCAGTCAGCGCCCCACCCCGGCCGAAGACGCGATGAGCGCCCGTCCCTTCCTGGCCGATGCCCTGGCGCGCAAGGGCCGCTGGCTCAGCTATCGCTGGCTGATCCTGCGGCGTTTGTCGCAGTGCCTGGTGCTGGCCGGCTTCCTGGCCGGGCCCTGCTGCGGGGTGTGGATCCTGGAGGGCGATCTCGCGTCGAGTCTGCTGCTGGGCCAGCTGCCCCTGGCCGACCCATTCACCTTCGTGCAGTCCCTGGCGGCCGGGCATTCTCCGGCACCGCGGGCGATGCTCGGCGCGGCCCTCGTAGCGGCGGGCTACCTGCTGGTGGGCGGGCGCCTGTTCTGTGCGTGGGCCTGCCCGATCAATCCGGTGACCGACCTGGCCGGCTGGTTGCGCCGCCGGCTGGGCATCAAGTCGGGCTTCATGCCGTCCCGCCACTTCCGCCTGGCCTTGCTGCCGGCCTGTCTGCTGGCAGCATGGCTGACCGGCAGCCTGGCCTGGGAATACGTCAATCCGGTCACCGGGCTGATGCGCGGGCTGGCCTTCGGTATGGGCTGGACCGGCGGGCTGGTGGGGGCGATCTTCCTGTTCGACCTGTTCGTGGTGCAGCGCGGCTGGTGCGGCCATGTCTGCCCGATGGGGGCCTTCTACGGCCTGCTCGGCAAGTCCGCGGTGCTGCGGGTCAGCGCGTCGCGGCGCAGTGCCTGCACCGACTGCATGGACTGCTTCACCGCCTGTCCCGAGCCCCAGGTGATCCGCCCGGCCCTCAAGGGCAAGGGGACGCCGGTCATCCTCGATTCCAATTGCACCACCTGCGGCCGCTGTGTGGATGTGTGCGGCGAGAAGGTGTTCCACCTCACCCACCGCCTCGACCGCAAGCTCGATGAGGATGTTCGGTCCGCCTGAGTCATGCGCTGGGCGCATGGATCGATGAGTTTTGCGCGCTTGCGCGTCTCCCGGTCCGGCCCGGATACTGGTGCGACGACCGCGGCCGCAGACCGCCGGCGCAATCCATAAAGATGATCCGAGGAGACATGCCATGAGCGAGGCCCGCCAGCGCCTGAAAGTCCTGTTTGCGGGAGTCCTCGGACTCCTGCTGTTCCTGGGGGTGGCGCGCTTTGCCTACACCCCCCTGCTGCCCCTGATGCGCAGCCAGGCCGGTCTCGGCATCGAGGCGGGCGGCTGGCTGGCGGCGGCCAACTATGCCGGCTACCTGATGGGCGTGGTGGTGGTGGGCCGCATCGCCAGCCTCGCCGTCAAGGATCGCCTGTATCGCGCCGCCATGGTGGTGGCGGTGCTCAGTACCGTGATGATGGGGCTCTCGGGCAATGAATGGGTCTGGGCCCTGTCCCGCTTCATCGCCGGCCTCAGCACCGCCGCCGGCATGGTGCTGGGGGCCGGGCTGGTGATCAACTGGCTGATGCGCCATCGGCACCGCAGCGAGCTGGGCATCCACTTCTCGGGCATCGGCCTGGGCATTGCCCTGTGTTCCCTGGTGGTGATCGTCATCGGCGACCGCTTCGACTGGCGCGAGCAGTGGTTCCTGTTCAGCCTGATCGGCACCCTGCTGGCGATTCCGGCCTGGCGCTGGCTGCCCCGCCCCGACATGGCGCCCCTGCCGGCCTCGGCCACCCACATGCATGATTCACCGCCCGGCGACCTGTTCCGCCGGGTGCTGATGGCGGCCTACTTCTGCGCCGGGGTGGGCTATGTGGTCACCGCCACCTTCATCGTGGCCATCGTCAATGCCCAGCCCGAGATGAAGGGCCAGGGTACCTGGGTCTTCCTGGTGCTGGGGGTGGCCGCTGCGCCGGCCTGCATCTTGTGGGACCTGATCGCCCGCCGTACCGGCCAGGTCAATGCGCTGATCCTGGCCAGCCTGACCCAGATCGCCGGCATCCTGCTGCCGGTGCTGGGTGATGGCCTGCTCCCGGCGATGGCCGGGGCGGCCCTGTTCGGTGGCACCTTTGCCGGCATGGTGAGCCTGGTGATGTCGATGGCCGGACGTTATTACCCGACCCGTCCGGCCAAGATGATGAGCAAGATGACCGCGGCCTACGGGATTGCCCAGGTTCTGGCGCCGGCCCTCACCGGCAGGCTGGCGGCCCAGGGCGGTGGCTATGCCAGCGGACTCTATCTTGCCGCGGCGGTGATGGGCGTGGGGGTGGTGCTGTTGATCGCCCTCGGCCTGATTCCTGACCGGGGACGCGAGACGGCGGTGGGCGGCGCAGGCTGAGTCCTGGATCACCTTGATTTTTGAGGGTGGGGGGATAGAGTCCAGACAGCGGGACATTTCCCGGGGGGCTGTCATGAGGCGATTTCTTCTCCCTGTCTTTTGTCTGTTGGCGGCCGGCGGCGTGCAGGCGGCGCCGGTGCAGGCCGACATGGCGCGTGTCGACCGGTTGGCTGCTGCAGTCGAGCCCCGCGTGATTGCCTGGCGGCGCCAGATCCACCAGAACCCGGAGCTGGGCAATCGGGAAGTCCTCACCGCACAGCTGGTGGCCGGGCATTTGCGCAGCCTGGGCCTGGAGGTGCGTACCGGGGTGGCCCATACCGGGGTGGTGGCGGTGCTGCGCGGCGGCGGTCCCGGCCCGGTGGTGGCCCTGCGCGCCGACATGGATGCCTTGCCGGTGACCGAGCAGAGCGGCCTGCCCTATGCGTCCCGGGTCCGGACGACCTGGATGGGCCAGGAGGTGGGGGTCGCCCACGTCTGCGGCCACGACGGCCACACCGCCATCCTGATGGGCGTGGCCGAGGTGCTGACGGCCATGCAGGACAGCCTGCCCGGCACCGTCAAGTTCATTTTCCAGCCGGCCGAGGAGGGGCCGCCCCCCGGCGAGGAGGGCGGCGCAGCGCTGATGATCCGGGAGGGGGTATTGCGCGATCCGGCGCCCGCGGCGATCTTCGGCCTGCATCTCAACAGCCGTACGCCGCTGGGCAAGGCTGGTGTGCGTGCGGGGCCCTTCATGGCCAGCGGCGACACCATGAAGATCCTGGTCAGGGGGGCCCAGACCCATGCCGCCCTGCCCTGGCTGGGGGTCGATCCCATCGTCCTCGCGGCGCAGATCGTCATGGGCATCCAGACCATCCAGAGCCGCCAGGTGAATGTGCTCGACGAGCCTTCCGTCATCACCATCGCCACCATCAACGGTGGCAACCGGGCCAACATCATCCCCGATACGGTGGAGATGAGCGGCATGATCCGGGCCCTGGACGAGGGCATGCGCAAGGACATCCAGCGCAGGGTGGTGAGCACCTCGGAAGCGATTGCACGCAGTGCAGGGGGCAGCGCCGAGGTCGCTATCGAGGCCAATTACGACGTCACCCGCAATGACGGGCGCCTGGCCGAGCTGGGTGCCCGTTCGCTGCGCCAGAGCCTGGGCGAGGCGAACGTCTTCGTGAATCCCAAGGTCACCGTGTCTGAAGACTTCTCTGCCTACCAGAAGCACATTCCCGGGCTGTTCTTCTTCCTGGGCGTGGTGCCCGACGGGACGCCCCCTGAAACGGTCTTCCCCAATCATTCACCGCGCTTCTGGATGGATGAGCGGGTGCTGGCGATCGGGGTGCGGGCCTTGTCGCACCTGGCCCTCGACTACCTGCAGGATGGCCACCTGCCCTAGCTGGCTGCTGCCGTGCGGGCCTTGCGGTGGGCCGCGGCGAAGGCCGCCGCGTCGGGCATGAAGGCCATGAAGTCGGCCTCGAAACCCGCGTAGTCGCGTCGCAGCTCCTCCCCGGAGCCGGCCAGGGGATTGGGCCGGCGCAGGCGGAATTCCGCCATCCGGTCCAGGGCCAGGGCCACGCCATCGAGCTCCCGGTAGCTGCACAGCCAGTCGTGCTCGGCCATGCGCTCGAACACCGGGGTGAAGGCGCTGGGCAGGTCGCCCAGGCGGGCCTCGATCATGGTGTAGGTCTCGCCGGTGAAGGCTTCCAGCGTCTGGGGGCCGAAGCGTTCCCAATGCCGGGCCAGGAAGTGATCGTAGAACATGTCGATCATGATTCCGCCGACCCGCCGGCGTGCTCCGCTGACCCGTGCCCGGCTGCGCAGGAAGGCCGGGTGGCCGTCGGCAAAGCTGTCGATGCGCCGGTGCAGCATCACCCCCGCAGCCAGCGCCGGATCCAGCCCCGGCGGTGGTGGCACGATGATGCCCTTCACGAAATCCCCCGCCACGCCACCGATGCGGTCGGTGGCCAGGGGGCCGGCGAGCCAGGCGTGGGCCAGGAAGTTCATGACGCGGGCGGTTCGAGGCCTGCCTGCGGAGCGTCGGCGGGGGGGTGATCCAGCCACCTGATGATGGCCAGGTACAGTTTGTCGGGATCGACGGGCTTGGCGATGAAGTCGTTCATGCCGGCTTCCAGGCAGCGCTCCCGGTCTTCCGCAAAGGCGTTGGCTGTCATGGCGACGATTGGAATGTGGGCACCCGGGGTCAGTCCGCGGATCTCCCGGGTGGCGCTGAGGCCGTCCATGCGGGGCATCTGCATGTCCATCAGGATCAGGTCGTAGGGCCGCTTCAGGCGTACGGCCTCGACCGCGGCCAGGCCGTCTTCGGCCAGATCCACCGCCAGGCCTGCGTCTTCGAGCAGCTCGATGGCGACCTCCTGGTTGATGGGGTCGTCCTCCACCAGGAGGATCCGGGCATTGGCGTGCTGCTGCCTGAGAAGCTCCGCGGTGTCGCAGGGGCCGGCTTGCAGCGGGGCGGGATGGTCCGGTCCGGCCTTGCGCAGGCGGGCGGTGAACCAGAAGGTGCTGCCCAGGCCGGGGGTGCTGTCGAGCCCGGCGCTGCCGCCCATCAGCTCGGCCAGGCGACGGGTGATGACGAGGCCGAGCCCGGTGCCGCCAAACAGCCTGTTGATGGAGTCATCACCCTGCTGGAAGGGCAGGAAGAGTTTCTCGCGCACTTCGGGCGTCACGCCGCTGCCCGTATCCTTCACCTCGAAGCGCAGGAGCACCTCGTCCGCGCTCTCTTCCTGCTTGATGGTGCGGATCTCGATGGTGCCTGCGGAGGTGAACTTGACCGCATTGTTGGCCAGGTTCAGCAGGGCCTGGGTGATGCGGGTGGGATCGCCGATCAGGGCGTCGGGCAGCGCGTCGCAGCTGACCTGCAGCGCGATGCCCTTGCCGCGGGCGGTTTCGGCCAGCATCGAGTGGATATGCGAGCCGATCAGGCGCACATCCATGTCGATGGCTTCGAGGGTCAGCTTGTCGGCCTCGATCTTGGACAGGTCGAGAATGTCGGTGATGATCTCCAGCAGGTGCTGGGCGGCCTGGTTGATCTTGTCGAGCCGGGCGATCAGGTCCGGGTCGGTGGCCTGGCGCCGGATGATGAAGGTGAGTCCGATGATTGCATTCATGGGCGTGCGGATCTCGTGACTCATGTTGGCCAGGAAGGTGGACTTGGCCTTGTTGGCGGCCTCGGCGGCCAGCTTGGCCTGGCTGAGTTCCCTGGTGCGCTGGAGGACCAGTTCCTCGAGGTGGTCCTTGTAATGCTCCAGGTCGGTCTGGGCCTTGACCCGGTCGGTGATGTCGCGGGCCGAGCAGTAGAGGAGCCTTTCGCCCCGCAGGGTGATCCCGTGGGCGCGGATCTCCACGTCGGAGTAGGTGCCGTCCAGCCGGCGATGGCGGGTCTGGAAGCTGCTCTCCGTCTCCACGCAGTGACGGATCATGTCCTTCAGGTCCTCGTCGCCGTAGTTGCTGTCCCAGTCCCGGACGTTCAGGGGCGGGGGGGATTGGGGATCGTAGCCGAGGGTGTGGTAGAAGGCGTCGCTGGCCTCCAGGAGGCGACCCGACGTATCGATGATGTGGATGCCGTCGCTCGAGGTCTTGAGCAGTTCCTTGTAGCGGAATTCCTCGATCTGCTCCGTATCGCGCACCTTGCGGTAGAAGTTGATGACCATGGCGATGCCGGTGCCCAGCAGCAAGGCCAGGGCCACGCTGTAGATGATCGCGGTGCGCTGCCAGCCGGTCAGCACGTGCGCCGTACTGATGCCCGAGATCACATAGATCGGGAGCCCCGCCACCTTGCGGTAGCTGAAGATCCGCTCGACGCCGTCCACGCTGCCCGGGCCCAGGTAGCTGCCCTGCTCCGGGTCGTGGGCGATGGCTTGCCGCAGTGTCTCGCCGCCGATCTGCTTGCCGACTAGGGTCTCCGCGGCAGGTGCGCGGGCGATCAGCGCCAGGTCGGTATTGACCAGGGCCACGACGTCACTGCCGCCGAGGGACACGCCGGAGAAGGCGCTGCTCAGCCACTGGCTGGGGATGGAGCTCTGGACGACCCCCACGAACCTGCCGTTCTGATCCGTGACGCCGCGGCTGAAGGTGTATGTCCAGACGTTGACCACCCGTGAAAACAGGGGCCCCTCGCCGAACAGCCCGGTGGTCCTGCCATCCTGGTGGACCCGGAAGTACGACCTGTCGGCGACCTTGGCCGGTGAAGGCTGTCCGGTGGCGTCGAACACATAGTCGCCCTGCTCATTGATCAGGCGCAGGCTGAGCACACCCGGTACGGCGTCGAGCAGCCGCTTCAGCGTGGGGGTGAGGCTGTCGCGCCTCTCGTTGCCCTGGAGGTAGGCCGTGTAATGGAAGCGGGCCTCCTGCGTGATCAGGTCGATCCGTCCGACCGAGGCGAGCAGCTCTCTCTCGATCAGGCGGGTAACCGAGGCCGTGACCGCATGGGCACCCTCGATCTCCCGCTGGCGGCTGCGCTGCAGTTCGACCGTCAGCAGGGCGCCCAGCAGGATGACCACCGAGATGATGAGAGCCGCGGAGAGAGTGACCCTCGATTTCATGATGGTTGGCGTGCAGAGAGTGTCGGGCGACGAGTTCAGGGGAGCGGTGCGCCCTTCCCTCACTGCACTTTATTTTATGTCAGTGTTCCACATTATTGATCCGCGTCAGAGGCGCACCATAAAGCCGGCGGCCACCAGGGCAGAGATTGAAGTCTGAACCGGAGCCGGGTGAGTCCTGTCCCAGGTCTGCAGCAGCAACCCTATTCCCCTTTTCCTTCATACCCATACCCATACCCATGACCATTTCACTTCCCCTTGCCCCGACCCTGCCCCTCGCCCCGGGGGTGGACATCCCTCTGCTCGGCCTCGGTACCTGGCCGATGAACGACGACGAGGCCGCCACCGCGGTGGCGGAAGCCCTGCGTATCGGCTACCGCCATGTGGACACCGCCGAGAACTACGGCAATGAGCGCGGAGTGGGAGAAGGCCTGCGCCGCTCCGGGCTGGCCCGCGGGGAGGTCTTCATCACCACCAAGTTCAACCGCCAGTGGCACAGCGTGGAAGGGGCCCGCCAGGCCTGCGAGGCCAGTCTGGACAGGCTGGGGGTGGACTACATCGATCTGTTGCTGGTGCATTGGCCCAATCCGGACCAGGACCGCTTCGTGGAGGCCTTCCAGGGTCTTGTCGAGCTCCGCGAGGCCGGCCGGGTGCGTGCCATCGGTACCTCCAACTTCAAGCCGGCGCACCTGCAGCGCCTCTTCGACCTGGGCCTGGTGCCCCAGCTCAACCAGATCCAGCTCGACCCCTATCACCGCCGCGACGACCTGCTGGCCATCCACCGCCAGCAAGGCATCGTTACCGGGGCCTGGCGCCCGCTGGGTTGCGGCAACGCCATGCTCGTCGATCCGGTGATCACCGGCATTGCCGACGCTCATGGAAAGACCGCCGCCCAGGTGGTGCTGCGCTGGATCGTCCAGCAAGGCATCGTCGCCACCCCCAAGTCGGCGAACCCGGCGCGCCTGGCCCAGAACCTGGACATCTTCGGCTTCAGCCTGAGCCCCGCCGAGATCGCCGCCCTCGACACCCTCGACCGCCCGGATCCGGCGATGCTGGATGCGGATAGCTTCGGGCACTGAAACACCTGCGTGCCGGCGCTTCATGCAGGGGGCATCACAGCGCCCTGCGCCGGTCCCGATCCCGCTCCACTACGGCAAAGAAAACGAGTGAACCAGTCCATAGAAGTCCCGTGAACATCGGTGCACGATGGGGGCACAAAGACAAAGAAGCAGAACCTCTCAATCTGCTCCAGCGCCCGCCCCACACCCGGCCTGGATCATGTTCAGTGCCCGCATCATGGAACACTCCAACCCGCTCCGCGCCTGGTACCGCCATGGCCACTGGCTCGACACCCCCCAGGGGGTCATCGTCCTGCTCTCCATTCCGGTCTGCTGGCTCACCGGCCTGGCTTCCGTCCTGTGGACCGAAGAACCGCGTCCCCTCTTTCTTGATGACAGCCCGGCCCTTTATTTCATCGCGCCCGTCCTGGCCTTCCTGTATTTCCTGCGGGTTGGTGTCGTGGGCGGACGTGGATTCAGATCATCCTGGTGGAGCACTGCGGTGATTACCGTGATCGTCGCCGTGCCCTTCGTGTTGCCGTATGTGAGGTGAGGGAGAAGATGCGGCCGATCAGAGCCGCTGTAGTACGAAGAAAGGCTCCTCACGGAGCCTTTCTTCATGGTGCTGTTCCCTGCTTCAGTAGCCCACGGTGAACCGTGACCGGGAATGCCGCGGGGTGTCGATCTCGTCGGCCAGGGCGATGGCGTAGTCCTCCATGGAGATGTGGCTCTGGCCGTCGGCGTCCACCAGGAGCTGGTCGCCGCCGAGGCGGAAGCGGCCGGTGCGCGGGCCGGGTTCGAAGAGGGCGGAGGGGGAGATGAAGGTCCAGTCGAGCTCGCCTTCGGCGCGCAGGGCTTGCAGGAAGGCACGGCCGCCGCTGGCCTCGGCCTTGTAGATCTCGGGGAACTCGGGGCTGTCGATGAGGGCCTTGCCCGGCGCCACCTCCAGGCTGCCGGCGCCGCCGACCACGACGATCCGCTTCACGCCGGCCTGCCTGGCCGCGCTGATGAGGGTGGCCGCGTCGATGCCGCCGACGAAGCGGGTGCTGCTGACCACCACGTCATGGCCCTGCAGCAGGGTGGCGAGGGCATTGGCGTCGGTGGCGTCGGCAGCCTGGAGGCTGAGGCCGGGCTGGGCGGTGGCCTTGGAGACGTCCCGGGCGATGCCGGTGATGGTGTGCCCGCGCTGCAGCAGTTCGGTGGCGATGCGGGAGCCGGCGCGGCCGGTGATGCCGAGGATGGCGATGTGGGTCATGGAGTTCTCCTTGATGATCGGGATGGGGGGCGAGACCTGATGTTCGACATCGTATGTTTCTTGTTCCGGTGGAAAAACCGCATAATCGACAAATGTTTGTTGCGCATATCGATTGAATATGGACCGTGTAACTGCCGCCGAAGTGTTTGTGGAGATCGCCGAACGGGGCAGCATGGTGGCCGCGGCCGACGCGCTGGAGATGTCGCGGGCGATGGTGACGCGCTACCTGGCGCAGATGGAGCAGTGGGCCGGGGCGCGCCTCCTGCACCGCACGACCCGCCGCCTGAGCCTGACCGCGGCCGGCGAGCAGGTGCTGGAGCGCTGCCGCGGCATGCTGGCCTTCGCTGCCGAGATGCCGACCCTGCCGGCTGACGATGCCGCGGCGGTGCGCGGCCTGTTGCGGGTGGCCTGCGCCCAGTCCCTGGCCCAGGAGGTGCTGGCCCCGGCGGTGACCGCCTTCCTGCGCCGCCATCCCCTGGCCGCGGTGGATCTGCGCGTCGATTCGCGGGCGGTGAACCTGGTGGAGGAGCGCATCGACCTGGCCATCCGCATCACCAATGACCTGGACCCCAACCTGGTCGCCCGGCGCCTGGGCGACTGCGCCTCGGTGGTGTGCGCCTCCCCCGCCTACCTGGCCGAACACGGCAGCCCGGCGCGGCCCGAGGCCCTGGCAGGCCACAACTGCCTCACCTACTCCTACTTCGGGCGCAGTCTGTGGGAGTTTGCCGACGGCGCCGGCGAGCGCATCAGCGTGCCGGTGGGCGGCAACCTCAGCGCCAACGAGGCCCAGGCGCTGCTGGCGGCGGCGCAACATGGCGCGGGCATCTCGATGCAGCCCCTGTATGCGGCCAGGGCGCTCATCGAGGCCGGCCGCCTGGTCGCCCTGTTGCCCGGCTTCGAAGCCAAGGCGCTGGGCATCCACGCGGTGTTCCAGTCCCACCGCCAGATGCCGCCGGTGCTGCGGGCGCTGGTGGACTTCCTGGTGGAGTGGTTCGGCCGGCCGGAGTGGGGGGCGTGTAGG
>WBTZ01000264.1 GCA_009026175.1 Zoogloea sp.
GAAGCCGTGCTTCCAGCTTTTGTCAGTCGTGGCAGGAGTTGATAGTGGGGGTGGTGAATCTGGATGGCTGGTATTCGGCCGTTGTGGTTGTTGAGAGTTTGATCAGTCTCAGGCAGCAAACGGCCAACTGCGGCCATTCAAAAAATTTCTGCAAAGCAGACGCTCGGCAAGATGTCCATTGCATGAATGGCAACAGTGCAATGGCAAGCTGCCCGGTTTCAGTCTCGCCTAGATGCTGCATAAAATCAATTTTTCTAAAAAAGCCCAGCAGGCAAGGACTGTGGCCAGTCGCGTATGCCAGCTTATTGGACCAATTCCGTGGTCTACCATTCGTTAGATCACTATGCCAAACGACCTCGCCAATATTGACCAATTTCACAAGTGTGTAGCTGTCGTGCTCAACTTGATGTACGAAAACTCTCCAAATCCGATAGGCGTTGACACGTTTTACATCGAAGGAGAGGGAGTCCCCGCCAACAAGCGGGCGCTGGTCAATTTCGACAACGAAATGAAGGCTTGGGAAAAGCCCGGAAATAGTTCCGAGAGCAACCCCATAAAGAGCGAAATCGCTGTATGCAAAAACGCAATCTTCTTCTTGCGTGATGAAGTCTATATCCAATCAAAGGAGCCTAAGCATGGGCAGGGACAAAGAACTTTTTCAGAGTGCAAGCTAACCTCAAAGGGGCTTGCGGCCTTGGGGCGTGTAGGGGTTAAGGAGAAAATCAATTGGGGTAGCTTGATCCATTCCGCGATCAAAGACGGAAAGTACAAAACGCTACAAGATATGGCGGTCAAAGTGCTATCCGGTGGTCTGAACTGAAAGATCCAACATGGCGGACGACCTCGCTCCCTTCGTTCGCTGGACGCTGCGCGATAAAGCTGCGCTGCGCCGGTCACCTCTGCGTTATGCCTCTTCAACGAAAACTGAGATCCAGGGAATATGTCAAACCCAAAAATCACCAAACTAATCATTAAAAATTTTGGCTGCATTGGCCCGCAAGGGGTGTCCATCGACATCGACAAAATTGTTGTATTGGTAGGCGCAAACAACGCAGGGAAAAGCACAATCTTAAGAGCGTTCGAGGTTGTGGCGGATTGCCTGAAGCTCGAGCAAGATGACTTTCACAACCGACAGGTCCTTGCAGATAATTTTCCTGATATCGAAATTCACTCGATCGTCACTCAAGACAATAAACCAGGCGATGAGTGGTGCCAGTTGCTGCCTGACGGAACATGGCTTATCAAGGAAAAGTGGACATGGAATGGAATTGGGACCGAGCCCAAGAGGGTAGGTTTCAATGTCAAGATCGATAGATGGGCTCAAACCGGCGACAAAGAGCTCATGCCGTGGGGGACAAACAATGTTGCAAAATCCAGAAGACCTAAACCCCATCGAGTAAATACATTTGATAACCCTGAGGTTCAAGCAAAAGCCATCACAAGCTTGCTTAAAAGCCTTTTAGAAAACGATATTAAAAATATAAAAACGAATGAGACTGATGAACTATCCAGGTATGACGCAATCGTCAGTAGCCTAAAAGAGCTAAGGGCCGATTCCAAGAAAATTCAGCAGGCAGGCATTGCAGACATCCAAACTCAGGCCAATCTAATACTTGAGCAAATATTCCCAAACTATACAATGAAGGTCATCGCGCCAGAAAGCACCGCCCCAATTGCAATTGATCTGCTCGGAGAGGAGTTCGGATTGGAGGTCGGCGCCACTGGGGGGCCTTCGTTTCCCCTGGAGAAGCAAGGCAGCGGAACGCAGCGGACTGCACTCTGGACAATTCTCAAATTGCTAGCAGACAAAGGCATTAAAGCTAAGCCTGCGGCAAAAACAGCCAAAACATTCCACGAACCTGTAGGCCCCAACACCGCTCATATACTGCTTATTGATGAGCCAGAGGTTAGCCTTCACCCAAGGGCTATTCAAGCAGCCCGGGATGTGCTCTATTCGCTACCTGATAATGAAAACTGGCAGGTAATGATCACTACTCACTCGCCAAGCTTCATTGATCTTAGCAAAGACCATACAACAATCATTAGAGCCGAGAAAGACGCCGGAAATAATATTGGCGCAACCACCCTTTACAGACCAGATCAAGCGCAACTAGACAGTGATGACAAGGAGAATCTTAAGCTAGTAAACCTATTTGACTCGCACATTTCAGAAGCGTTTTTTGGCGGTCAAGTGCTGGTTGTGGAGGGTGATACTGAATATACGGCATTCAACCACATCAAGAGCAGGGAAGCATTGGCAGGAAACAATGATTACCACAGCCTGAATGTAATTAGAGCGAGAGGCAAAGTTACTGTCGCATCCATGATGAAGGTGCTAAATCACTTCAAGAGTAAATATTACGTTCTTCATGACACCGACCGTCAGACCGTTCAATCAAGAATTAAAGACAAATCCGCCAGCGCGAACGATCACGTTGTCTATAGACTGACCACCATCGCAAACCCCGCGTGGACAAACAATAATAAAATCGAAGCGCAAATGTCTGGCTTTTCAAGGGTAGTGGCTTCAGTTGTGAACTTTGAAGAAGCTTACTTCTCCGAGGTGATAGACAGCGATAAGCCGGAGAATTGCATAAATCGGTTGAAATCAGACCCCGATTCATATGCCGTAGTTAAGCAACTTCTTGATGGAATCCTTGAAATCAATGGTGCCCAATTACCTCTTGGCGCTATTAATTGGTCCAATGTTCAAGAATTGGATGCTGCCGTAACATCGTGGGACAGCAAGATTACAGTTTTGCCAGACGCATAACTGTCGGCGCAACGCGGACGGCTAACCTGCTCGTTGAACGTCCGCTTTCACAAACAACCAAATTCCGCTTTGGGTCGG
>WBTZ01000108.1 GCA_009026175.1 Zoogloea sp.
ACACCGCCCGCCCGGACACCAGGGTTGCCCGGGCGGGCGGTGTGGGTCGAGCGGGATACGGCCAGCGGGCTGATCCACGACCTGCTGGCCGGCCTGCATGGCCGCCTGCGCCCGGCCTTCCTGGACGGGCGGACCGTCCTCAAGGGCAAGCGCCGCCAGTTGCGCCTCGACAATGGCAAGGCCCTGCCGGTGACCGACACCCAGCGCGAGCGGGTGACCCGGCTGATCGAAGGGCTGGCCGACACCCAGGCCGATCCACGGGCCTTCGAGGTGCTCGACGTGGCCCGCCGCATTGCCGGAAACGGCAGCCTGGGGGTGGATCGCTACGTGATCCTGGTGCGCGGCAAGGGCTCGCCGGAGGGCAACGAACTGCTCGACCTGAAGGCGGCCCTGCCTTCGTCCTTGCTGCCCGCGCTGTCAGTAAGACAGCCCGCCTGGCCCTCCGAGGCGGCGCGGGTGGTGGCCATCCAGCGCCGCATGCAGGCCGTGCCGGTGGCCTTCCTCGAGCCGGTGCGCTTCCGCCAGCGCTCCTATGTACTGCGCGCCCTGCAACCGACCGAAGACCGGGTCAGCCTGGATGCGGGGCGCTCCGGCGTGGCCGCCCTGGAGGGGGCGCTCGGTGCCATGGGGAGCATCGTTGCCTCGGCCCAGCTGCGCAGCAGCGGGCGCGACGGCTCGGCCATCGCCGACACCCTCATCGGCTTTGGCCAGCGCCGCTGGCGCAAGGACCTGCGGGGCGCCGC
Source organism: Zoogloea sp. (assembly GCA_009026175.1). Taxonomy (GTDB): domain Bacteria; phylum Pseudomonadota; class Gammaproteobacteria; order Burkholderiales; family Rhodocyclaceae; genus Zoogloea. The sequence goes on from WBTZ01000108.1 coordinate 744, forward strand.
GGAGACCTGCGCCAAGCGCCTCCTGAAGGACTGGAAGGTCTATTGCGAGGCCTTTGACGACGGGGCCTTCCTGCCCTAGTCAGCGCAGGCGCGCCACGTCGCGCACCGGCGGGGCGCCGAACAGGCGGCGGTATTCGCGGCTGAACTGGGAGGCGCTCTCATAGCCCACCCGGCGCGCCACCGTGGCCGCGTCGATGGGCTCGGTGAGCAGCATGCGGCGGGCCTCCTGCAGGCGCAGCTGCTTCTGGTACTGCAGGGGGCTCATGGCCGTGAGCGCCTTGAAGTGGTGGTGCAAGGTGGATTTGCTCATGTTGGCGGCCTCGGCCAGGGCATCGATGGACAGGGGCTGGTCGAAGTTGCCCTTGATCCACTCGATGGCCCGGGCGGTGCGGCGGGCCTGCCCGTCGATGGCGGCGATGCTGCGCAGACGGGCGCCCTGTTCCCCCTTGAGCAGGTGATACAGCAGTTCCTGTTCGTACAGCGGCGCCAGCACCGGGATGTCGTCCGGGCGCTCCAGCAGGCTGGCCAGGCGCAGCACCGCGTCGAGCACGTCGCGGGTCAGCGGGCTGACCCCCAGGCCGAGCAGCCCGGCCCCGTGAGGCTGGGGCGGCAGCTGCATGGCGCCGGAGAGCTCGGCGATGCGCCGCGCATCCATGTCGATCACCACGCACAGGTAGGGGCTTTCCGGCGAGGCCTCGGTGATCTGGCCCATCACCGGAAGGTCCACCGAGGTGATCAGGTAATGGCGGCTGTCGTAGCGGAAGGTTTCGTCGGCCAGGCTCAGCAGCTTGCTGCCCTGGGCGGCCACCGCCAGCACCGAGCGATACACCGAGCAGATCGGCGTGCTGGTGGTGGACGCCCGGAACAGGCTGAGGCCGGCGATGGGCGTCGTGTTGGGGCCGTCCTGCACGCAATATCGTTCAATGAGCGTGGCCAGCGCCTGGCGTCCGGATTCGATGTCACGGGAAGTGGCCTGGGCGGAAAGTCCTGATTCCATCATGGTCTTGTGCGGTGTGGTGCTGGTTTCGGGCATGCCGGCATTCCGGTGTGAGACAGGCGGGTGAGACAACATTCCGGATGATCGGGCAAGAATCTCACAGTATTCTGCAATGCACCAGCGGAGACCATGGGCTACATTTCCATGCATGGCTGCGGGGCATTCGTCACCCGCGGAACGCATCAATTCCTCCCCCGGAGACCCCCATGATCCAGCTCAACGTCAATGGCAAGCCCCAGCGGGCCGATGTCGAGGCCGACACGCCGCTGCTGTGGACCCTGCGTGATTCCCTGCTCCTCACCGGCACCAAGTTCGGCTGCGGTGCCGGCCTGTGCGGCGCCTGTACCGTGCATGTGAATGGCCAGCCGACCCGCTCCTGCGTCACTCCGGTGTCCAGCGTGGCGGGCAAGAAGATCACCACCATCGAAGCCATTGGCGACACCCGTGTCGGCAAGGCCGTCCAGGAGGCCTGGCGCAAGCTCGACGTGGTGCAGTGCGGCTACTGCCAGTCCGGCCAGATCATGAGCGCGGTCAATCTCCTGAGCACCAAGAAGAAGCCCACCGACGCCGACATCGACGCGGCGATGGCGGGCAACCTGTGCCGCTGCGGCACCTATGTGCGGATCCGCGCCGCCATCCACGAAGCCGCGCGTGCGCTGGCCTGAGGAGACGACGATGACCCACGCCATCCAGAACCTGTCCCGCCGCAACTTCCTGCAGGGGGCCGCCGGCCTGACCCTGGGCTTTGCCCTGCCCGCCGGGGCCGCCAAGGGCAAGGGTGCCGCCGCACCGGCTGCCGCCACCGCCAGCTTCGAACCCACGCCCTTCCTGCGCATCGGTGCAGACGACTCGGTGACCGTGATCTCCAAGCACCTGGAGATGGGGCAGGGCACCTACACCGGCCTGGCCACCGTGGTGGCCGAGGAGCTGGACGCCGCCTGGTCCCAGGTCCGCATCGAGGGTGCCCCGGCCGATGCCAAGCGTTACAACAACCTGGCCTTCGGGCCCACCCAGGGCACCGGCGGCAGCACCGCCATGGCGAACTCCTGGGACCAGCTGCGCCAGACCGGCGCCGTCGCCCGCGCCATGCTGGTGTCCGCCGCGGCCCGGCGCTGGAACGTGCCGGCTGCCGAGATCAGCGTGCGTGACGGGGTCGTCGCCCACGCCGCCAGCGGTCGCAAGGCCCGCTTCGGCGAGCTGGCCGAGGCCGCCGCCGCCGAGACCGTGCCCGCCAGCGTGGGCCTGAAGGATCCCAAGGATTTCCGCCTGATCGGCAAGCACGCGCCGCGCAAGGACAGCTTCGCCAAGACCAACGGCAGCGCCGTGTTCACCCAGGACATCCATCTGCCCGGCATGCTGGTGGCGGTGGTGGCCCGTTCGCCCCGTTTCGGTGGCACGGTGAAGTCCTTCGACGCCAGCAAGGCCAAGGCCGTGAAGGGGGTGGTGGAGGTGGTCGCCATTCCCGGCGGCGTGGCCGTGCTGGCCAAGGACACCTGGAGCGCCAAGAAGGGCCGCGATGCCCTGAGCGTCGAATGGGACGACAGCGCCGCCTTCAAGCTCGGCAGCGCGGAGATCCTCGCCCGCTACCGGGAGATGGCTGCCACCCCGGGCCTGGTGGCCCGCAAGGACGGCGATGCTCCGGCAGCCCTCGGCGGGGCGAAGGTGATCAAGGCCAGCTATGACTTCCCCTACCTCGCCCACGCCGCCATGGAGCCGATGAACTGCGTCGTGCAGCGCACCGCCGACGGGGTCGAGGTGTGGAACGGCGAGCAGTTCCAGACCGTGGACCAGAATGTCCTGGGGGCCGTCTTCGGTGTGCCGCCCGAGAAGGTCACCATCCACATGCTCTACGCAGGGGGCAGCTTCGGGCGGCGTGCCTGCACCCAGGCCGATTACCTGCGTGAGACCGCTTACATCGTCAAGGCCAGCGGCACCTCCGCGCCGGTCAAGATGGTGTGGTTCCGCGAGGACGACATGAAGGCCGGCTACTACCGGCCCCTGTTCCACCACAGCCTGGAGGCGTCCCTCGACGCCGACGGCAACATCCAGGCCTGGCGCCATCGCCTGGTGGGGCAGTCGATCATCAAGGGCTCGCCCTTCGAGCCCTTCCTGGTCAAGGACGGGATTGACGGTGTCTCGGTGGAGGGCGCCGCCTCGCTGCCCTACGCCATCCCCAACCTGCAGGTGGAACTGCACACCCCCACCGACATCACGGTGCCGGTGCTGTGGTGGCGCTCGGTGGGGTCGACCCACACCGCGTACTCCACCGAGACCTTCCTCGACCGGCTGGCCGCCGAGTCGAAGCAGGACCCGGTGGCCCTGCGCCTCAAGCTGCTGAGCAAGCATCCGCGCCACGCCGGGGTGCTGCGCCTGGCTGCCGAGAAGGCCGGCTGGGGGACCCCCCTGGCGCCGGGCAAGACCGGCGAGCGGCGTGGCCGCGGGGTGGCCGTGCATGAGTCCTTCCATTCCTTCGTGGCCCAGGTGGCGGAAGTCACCGTGGCGGCGGACGGCAGCGTGAAGGTGGACCGCATCGTGGCCGCGGTCGATTGCGGTGTGGCGATCAACCCGGACAACATCCGCTCCCAGGTGGAGGGCTCGGTCGGCTTCGCCCTGTCGGCGGCCTTGCATGGCGAGATCACCCTCAAGGACGGGGTGGTGGAGCAGGGCAACTTTGGTGAGTACGCGCCGATCCGCATCAACGAGATGCCCAGGGTCGAGGTGCACCTGGTGGCTTCGGCGGAGAAGCCCACCGGCATCGGTGAGCCCGCGGTGCCGCCCGTCGCGCCGGCGGTGGCCAACGCCATCGCGGCGGCCACCGGCAAGTGGGCCACCCGCCTGCCCTTCCAGTCTGACCTGCTGAAGGCCTGAGCATGGACAGCCAGGACCTGCAAGTCCTTGCCGCCCTGCGCCGCTGGCAGGCCGAAGGGCATCGGGCGGCGCTGGTCACCGTGGCCCGCACCTGGGGCTCGGCCCCCCGTCCGGCAGGGGCCTGGATGGCCCTGCGGGACGACGGACGGGTGCAGGGCTCGGTGTCGGGGGGCTGTATCGAGGATGACCTGATCGCGCGCATGCGCGATGGACGCATCGCCGGTCCCCGCCCCTTCGCCCTGACCTACGGGGTGACCCGCGAGGAAGCCGGCCGCTTCGGCCTGCCCTGCGGTGGCACCCTGGAGCTGGTGGTCGAGCCGGCCCCCGACATGGCCCTGCTGGCGGAACTCGCTGCACGCATCGAAGCCGGCCAGCTGGTCCGCCGGGAGGTGCAGCTCGAGTCGGGCGGCGTGAGCCTCGGTGCCGCCTGCCGGGGCGACGCGCTGGCCTGGGACGGCCGTTGCCTGGCCTCGGTGCACGGCCCCCTTTGGCGCCTGCTGATCATCGGCGCCGGGCAGATCTCGCGCTACCTGGCGCCCATGGCCCAGGCCCTGGATTACGCCGTGAGCGTCTGCGACCCCCGCGAGGAGTACGCCTCCGAGTGGGATGTGCCCGGGGCTCCGCTGGTGCCGGGCATGCCCGACGATGTGGTGCTGGCCATGAATCCCGACCCGCACACGGCCATCGTGGCCCTGACCCACGACCCCAAGCTCGACGACATGGCCCTGCTCGAAGCGCTCAAGGCGCCGGCCTTCTACGTCGGCGCGCTGGGCTCGCGGGTGAACAACGCCGCCCGCAAGGACCGCCTGCGTACCTATTTCGATCTGTCGGAAGAGGAGGTCGGGCGCCTCCATGGGCCGATCGGCCTGTACATCGGCAGCCGTACGCCGCCCGAGATCGCGGTGTCCATCCTGGCCGAGATGACCGCCGTGAAGAACGGCGTCGTGGTGGCCCGGCCCGAGATCCCGATACCGGCAAGCGCCGGCTGCGGGGTGGGCTGAACATGGGAGAAGGGCGCCGCCCGCAGGTGGCCGGGCTGTTGCTGGCGGCGGGTTACGGTCGGCGCTTCGGTGCCGACAAGCTGCTGCATCCCCTGGCCGATGGCACGCCCCTGGCGGTGGCGTCGGCACGGGCCCTGCGTGCTGCCTGCCCCCGCGCACTGGCGGTGTTGCGCCCGGAGCAGGGTGCGCTGGCCGGACTGCTCGTTGCCGAAGGGCTGGAGGTGGTGACCTGTCCGGAAGCCCGGGGCGGCATGGGCCACAGCCTGTCCGCCGGCGTGGCCGCCAGCCCGGCGGCTGCCGGCTGGCTGGTGGCGCTGGCCGACATGCCCTTCATCCGCCCTGACAGCTTGGGCCGGGTGGCCGCTGCCCTGCGTGCCGGCGCGCCGCTGGCGGCCGCGGCCTGCGCGGGCCAGCGAGGTCACCCGGTCGGTTTCTCGGCCTGCTGGCGGGAGGCGCTGCTGGCCCTGGCTGGCGATGAGGGCGCGCGGGCCCTGCTGCGCTCCCAGGGCCACCTGCTGCAGCTGATCGAGACGGATGACCCGGGCGTGCTGCGGGACGTGGATCGCCCTGCAGACCTTGCCCCGGAGGCGTGATGGGGCGGGCCGGCGCCCCCTGCCGCCGGCTCAGTCGCACTCGTTGAGGATGCCCCGGCTCTTCAGCCGATAGACCATCTGTGGCCGGGTGATGCCCAGCAGGCGGGCCGCGGCGGCCACATTGCCCTGGGCCCGCTCCACGGCGCGGCGCAGCAGCACGGTCTCGATCTCGTCGAGGGAGACGTTGTCGCAGTCTTCCGAATCGTTCAGCAGCAGGTTGTTGACGCGCCGGGTGACCCGCTCGATCTCCCGCTCCTTCGATGCGTCGGCGACCAGGCTGGCGGCATTCACCGGGACCAGCTTGCCATCCTGGTTGATCGAGAAGCGCTGCTCGGTGAAACGCTCGCCGCTGGTGAACAGGTGGGGCGAGTCGATGGCGCCGTCGTCGGGGGCCAGGATCACGCCTCGTTCGATGACGTTCTCCATCTCGCGGATGTTGCCGGGCCAGTCGTAGGACAGCATGGCGTCCACCGCCCGCTGGGTGAATCCGGTGAGGCGGCGGCCGTGGCGCAGGTTGAACTTGGACAGGAAGTGGGTCATCAGCAGGGGGATGTCCTCCCGCCGTTCGCGCAGGGGCGTGATGCGCACCGGAAAGACGTTGAGGCGGAAGAACAGGTCTTCCCGGAAGCGGCCCGCCGCCACCTCGTCACGCAGGTCCACGTTGGTGGCGGCGATCACCCGCACGTCCACCTTGCGGGTCTGGGAGTCTCCCAGGCGTTCGATCTCGCCTTCCTGGAGGGCGCGCAGCAGCTTGCCCTGGGCGCTGGCGGTGAGGGTGCCGATCTCGTCGAGGAAGAGGGTCCCGCCGTGGGCCCGCTCGAAGCGGCCCTGGCGGCTCTGCAGGGCGCCGGTGAAGGCGCCGCGCTCGACGCCGAACAGTTCTGACTCGATCAACTGCTCCGGGATGGCTGCGCAGTTGACCGCCACGAAGGGCTTGTCGGCGCGGGAGCTGAGGCGGTGCAGGGTGCGCGAGAAGACCTCCTTGCCGACCCCGCTTTCACCGAGGAAGAGCACCGTGGCCTGGGTCGGAGCGACCCGCCGGACCATGTGCATCACCGAATTGAAGCTGGGCGAGATCCCTACCGGGTGATTGGGGCCGTCCGGGCTGTCGGGCGTCGAGATGAGCTTGCAGTGCGGGCGGGCGAGGTTCTGCGCCAGGCCGTCGTCAAAGGCGCCCGGCATCATGAAGCGCAGGTCGTCGTCGGCTTCCGACCCCCATTCCTCCACCAGCTTGCCGACGATGCGGCAGACCTGGTGCCCCATCGACTGGCACTCCACCTCCCGGTACAGCACCTGGCGGCCCATGAACTCGGACGAGAAGCCCGAGGCGTAGCCGATCTGCATCCAGCAGGCCGGCTCGGTACCGATGGAAAAGTGGCGGATGTGCTCTTCGTCCTCCACCGGGCTGGTCCAGATGAATTCGCCGTAGTGGGTGCCTTTTTCCACGTCGCAGTCGATGCGCACCGCCTCCGAGATGCCGATGCCTTCCAGGCAGTGCATCTGCGGACCGACCACGAACATGTCCTGGATGGAGGTCCGGGCGCGGACCTTGCGGGCCAGCTGGGCATCGGTGACGCCGGCGTGGTAGCCCATCCGCGTCATGAAGCCGCGGGCCATGTCGACGCCCAGCAACTCGATCATCTCCCGCCGCAGCATGCCCAGCGCTTTGGCGTGGACCAGCAGCATGCGCTGGTCATCGAGCCAGATGCGGCCGTCGGTAGTAGAGAAATGCAGGCGTCCCATCAGGTCGGCCAGGTCCGGGAAGGTGAGCTTTTCCTTCTCCAGTGTTCCGGGCTGGACGACCGGGAGGTGGCCTCGGGGCAGGGGGGGCGTGCGGCCGGCGGTCTTCACGGGCGCACCCCCGGGACGGCAGGCGTCCTGGCGATCATCGGGTCTCTCTCCATCCTGTTGTTTTGATTGCAGAGCACGTCTGGTGGGGCAAGCACGGCGCATGCCTGAGGCTGGGCCCGACCCTGCATGCCTTGAAGATACGCCGGCTGGCCGGGGAGGGCCAGCCCGTGTGGCAAGGCCTGGCAGGGAGGGATGAATCGATTGATGCATTGTGCACTGCGCTGCTTATGCATGGATTAAAGCATTTGATTCATTGCCCGGGCCGCAGGAGGTGGGGGCCGCCGTCCGTCGCTGCCTCGCAGCCTGTTGTTGTACCCCGGCGAGGCCCGTGGCGGCTGGCTCCGGCCTCTTGCAAGAGTGTCCGGCAGGGAGATTGGCATGCTTTCTGCTGTATGACTCCTGACCTCGTGGGCTGGCGTGCCATGCAGATGGAGCCGGCAGGCGAGGGCGCAGTACATAAGAAGATGGACCCCGTCCGGGGCCGCAACGGAGATGAACACCATGCCCGCATTCCCCCGCCTGCACCCGCCTCCCTGAGGCGCCAGCCCATCCTCTGCCGCCGCCTGGCGGCGCCAATACGCTGTCGAGCCTTTGTTCGCCGAACGACCTTTTCCTGTCGTGGGTGTGGGCTGGCTCGTCCCTGCGAAATCCCTTCGCCCTCCCATGGGGTGAATTTTTCGAGTTCGACCGTGACCAGGAGATCAACCGTGACCCAGACCAACCAGGACATCCAAGCCAAGCTCGAGCGGCTCGACGCCATGCTCGAGGAAGACCGCGACAAGCACATCTACCGCCTCGACCGCTCGGCCTTCACGGACGAGGAGCTGTTCGAACTGGAGATGAAATACATCTTCGAGGGCAACTGGGTCTTCCTGGCCCATGAGAGCCAGATCCCCAACGCCAACGACTACCTCACCGTACAGGTGGGCCGGCAGCCGGTGGTCATCACCCGGGACAGGGCCGGCCAGTTGCATGGTCTGATCAACACCTGCACCCACCGCGGGGCCATCCTGGCCCGCCACAAGAAGGGCAACCGCTCCAGCTTCACCTGCCCCTTCCATGGCTGGACCTTCAGCAATGCCGGCAAGCTGCTCAAGGTGAAAGACCAGAGCCCCGAAGCCGGATACCCGGAGAGCTTCAACTGCAGCGGCAGCCACGACCTGGTCAGGCTCGGCGCCTTCGAGAACTACCGGGGCTTCCTGTTCGGCAGCATCAACCCGGACGTTCTGCCCCTCGCCGAGCACCTGGGCGAAGCCGCCCGCATCATCGACATGATCGTGGACCAGGCCCCGGACGGCATCGAGGTGCTGCGCGGTGCCTCCACCTACACCTTCGACGGCAACTGGAAGCTGCAGGCGGAGAACGGCGCCGACGGCTACCACGTCTCGGCGGTGCACTGGAACTACGCCGCCACCACCGGTCGCCGCAGCGCCGACGGCAAGGTGGATACGGTCAAGGCCATGAACGCCGGCAAGTGGGCCCAGCAGGGCGGCGGCTCCTACTCCTTCAAGCACGGCCACCTGGTGCTGTGGACCAATTGGTCGAACCCGGAAGACCGGCCCCTGTACTCCAAGCGCGCCGAGTGGATCGAGAAGTTCGGCGAGGCGCGCACCGACTGGATGCTGCGCAAGTCGCGCAACCTGTGCCTGTATCCCAACGTGTACCTGATGGACCAGTTCAGCTCGCAGATCCGGGTGGTGCGTCCGATCGCGCCGAACAAGAGCGAGGCCACCATCTACTGCATCGCCCCCAAGGGCGAGGCGCCGGAAGCGCGCCAGCGCCGCCTGCGCCAGTACGAGGATTTCTTCAACGCCACCGGCATGGCCACCCCTGACGACCTGGAAGAGTTCCGTTCCTGCCAGCGCGGCTTCGAAGCCCGTGCCGTCAAGTGGAACGACATGTGCCGCGGCTCCACCCACTGGGTGGAAGGGCCCGACGAGAACGCCGACCTGATCGGCCTGAAGCCCGAGCTGTCCGGCATCAAGACCGAGGACGAGGGCCTCTACACCGTCCAGCACAAGTACTGGCTCGAGGTCATGAAGAAGGCCTATCTCGCCGAACACAACGCCCACCAGAACGGAGACCGGTAATGCTGTCCTACGAAGCCATCCAAACCTTCCTGTACCAGGAGGCCCGTGCCCTCGACGAAGGCCGCTGGGCCGACTGGCTGTCCTTCTACGCCGATGACGTGACGTTCTGGATGCCCTCCTGGGACGACGACAACACGCTCACCGTCGACCCGCACAACGAGGTCTCCCTGATCTACTACCCCAGCAAGCAGGGGCTGGAGGACCGGGTCTTCCGCATCGAGACCGACCGCTCCAGCGCGTCCACGCCGGACACCCGCACCGGCCACGCGATCAGCAACGTCGAGGTGCTGTCGCAGACCGACACGACCATCGAGCTGCGCTTCAACTGGACCACCCACAGCTTCCGCTATGACATCGTGGATGTGTACTTCGGCACCTCCGAATACACCCTGGACACCCGCGGACCACGGCCGCTCATCAAACGGAAGTACGTCGTCCTGAAGAACGATTACATCCACCACGTGCTGGATATCTACCATATCTGAGCGACAGGGCCTGCCGCCCCCACCGGCGGGCCCTGTCGCCTGCGCGCCGCGAAAGAGACCTCCATGACCTACAACATCGCCCTGCAATTCGAAGACGGGGTCAGCAGAGTCATCCCCTGCGAGAGCGGAGAGCTGCTGGCCGACGCGGCCTACCGTTTCAAGATCAACATCCCCCTGGACTGCCGCGACGGTGCCTGCGGCACCTGCAAGTGCCATTGCGAGAGCGGCAGCTACGCGATGAGCAATTACATCGAGGACGCCCTGACCGAGGACGAGGCGGCGGCCGGCTACGTGCTCACCTGCCAGATGCGCCCGACCTCCGATTGCGTCGTGCGCATTCCGGCATCGTCGGCCGCCTGCAAGACCGAGGTGGCCAGCCATGGCGGCAGGATCGGCAGCATCGACCGGGATTCGGCCACCACCGTGTCCTTCACGGTGCAGGCCGAGCGGCCCCTGTCCTTCCTGCCCGGCCAGTACGTGAACCTGCAGGTGCCCGGCAGCAAGGAGACACGTTCTTACTCCTTCAGCTCCGCTCCCAACCAGACCGAGTTGTCCTTCCTGATCCGCGACGTGCCCGACGGCCTGATGAGCAGCTACATGCGCCACAAGGCCAGCACCGGAGACTTCCTGGTGTTCACCGGTCCCTATGGCAGCTTCTACCTGCGGCCGGTGGTGCGCCCGGTGCTGATGCTGGCCGGCGGTACCGGCCTGGCCCCCTTCCTGTCCATGCTCCGCTGGCTGAAGGACAACCCCACCTCCCAGCCCATCCTGCTGGGCTATGGCGTCAATACCAACGACGACCTGGTGGAACTGGCCAGCCTGGCCGAGCTGAAAGCCGCGATGCCCAACTTCGACTTCTTCACCTGCGTGGTCGATCCCTCCAGCGGCCACCCGCGCCTGGGCTACGTCACCCGCCACCTGAGCCCTGCCCAGCTGCATGAAGGCGAGGTGGACATCTACGTCTGCGGACCGCCGCCGATGGTCGAGGGGGTTCGCAGCTGGATGGCCGGTGTGGGCGTGACGCCCCGCAATTTCCTGTTCGAGAAGTTCTCCTCCACCAACGAGAAGGTGCCCTCATGAGTCGCGCAGATCGCTTTACCGGCAAGTCCGTGATCGTCACGGGGGCGGCCCAGGGCATCGGCCGCGGCGTCGCCATGGCCGTGGCGGCGGAGGGCGGCCGGGTCCTCGCGGTAGACCGCTCCGCGGTGGTCGGCGAGGTGGTTGCCGAGATCGTTGCCGCCGGTGGTACGGCGCTTCCCTTCCAGGCGGACCTGGAGACCTTCGCCGGCGCCAGCGCCATGGTGGCCGAGGCGGTGACCTGCTTCGGCCGGCTCGATGTGCTCATCAACAACGTGGGCGGCACCATCTGGGCCAAGCCCTTCGAGCACTACGAGGAGGCGCAGATCGAGGCCGAGATCCGCCGCTCCCTGTTCCCCACCCTGTGGTCTTGCCGGGCCGCGCTGCCGGTGATGATCGATCAGGGGGGCGGCACCATCGTCAATGTGTCGTCGATCGCCACCCGTGGCGTACACCGGGTGCCCTACTCGGCGGCCAAGGGCGGGGTCAACGCGCTGACCGCCTCCATCGCCATGGAGGCCACCCGGCACGGCATCCGCATCAACGCCACCGCCCCCGGCGGCACCGAGGCGCCGCCCCGGCGCATCCCCCGCAATGCCGCCCAGCCCAGCCCCGACGAGGTGGCCTGGTACCAGGGGGTGGTCGACCAGACCATCGATTCCAGCCTGATGCACCGCTATGGCACGGTGGAGGAGCAGGTTGCCCCGATCCTGTTCTTCGCCTCCGACGAGTCTTCCTACATCACCGGCAGCGTGCTGCCCGTCGGGGGTGGGGATCTCGGCTGAGACCCGGCGACTGGACACCTGAATAACAACTACTATCGAGGAGCAAACCGTGCCCCAGATCGACGTACATAAACTATCCGACCACGCCCGCTTCAACGGCTTTCACGGCATCGTGCTGTTCTGGTGCGCCCTCATCATCATCTTCGACGGCTACGACCTGGCCGTGGCCGGGATCGCCCTGCCGTCGATCATGAAGGAGATGGGGGTCAGCCCGACCAACGCCGGCTTCATGGTCAGCTCGGCTCTCTTCGGCATGATGTTCGGTGCCATCTTCATGGGCACCATCGCCGACCGGATCGGCCGCAAATGGGCGATCGCCCTGTGCATCCTGCTGTTCAGCGTCTTCACGGCCGTGGCAGGCCTGACCACCGACCCGCTGAGTTTCAGCGTCACCCGCTTTCTGGCAGGCCTGGGAATCGGTGGGGTGATGCCCAACGTGGTGGCACAGATGACCGAGTACTCGCCACGCAAGATCCGCAGCACGCTGGTCACGCTGATGTTCAGCGGCTACTCGGTGGGGGGCATGCTGGCCGCGCTGCTGGGCAAGGGCCTGATCGAGAGCTATGGCTGGCAGTCCGTGTTCTTCGCCGCGGGGCTGCCGGTGCTGCTGATCCCCTTCATCCTCAAGTCCATGCCCGAATCCATGGCCTTCCTGGTCAGGCACGGGCGGCTCGATGAGCTCAAGGGTATCGTGCAGCGGCTCGAGCCGGGCTACGTGCCGTCGGCGGGCGACCAGTTCGCCCTGCCACATGCCCACGCCGCCCACGGGGCGCCGATCGGCAAGCTCTTCCAGGACGGCCGCGGCTTCAGCACGGTGATGTTCTGGGTGGCCTTCTTCATGTGCCTGTTCATGGTCTATGCGCTCAGCTCCTGGCTGGCCAAGCTGATGGCTGGTGCCGGCTACAGCCTGGGTTCCGCGCTGACCTTCGTGCTGGTGCTCAACTTCGGTGCCATGATCGGCGCCATCAGCGGTGGCTGGCTGGCCGACCGCTTCCACATCAAGTATGTGCTGGTCGCCTTCTACGCCCTGGCGGCGGTGTCCATCACGCTGCTCGGTTACAAGGTGCCCGTCGAACTGCTCTACATCCTGGTCGGCCTGGCAGGTGCTTCCACTATCGGAACGCAGATTCTGACCTACGCTTACGTGGGGCAGTACTACCCGATGGCGGTGCGCTCCACCGGCATCGGCTGGGCCTCAGGGGTGGGGCGCAGCGGCGCCATCCTGGCACCGATCCTGATCGGCACGCTGGTCGGCATGGCCTTGCCCCTGGAGCATAACTTCATGGCCATCGCGATCCCGGCGGTCATTGCGGTCATCGCGGTATCCCTGATCAACCACCGGCATTCGGCCTCGGCCCATCATTGATGCAGGCCCCGGATCGGGGAGAAAGCCTGAATTTAAAATATCGATATTTAAAGAAAAAATCGTTATTTTGGTATGCTCTTGCATACGGCCCCGCGCCACCCCGTATCCGGATGTCCCAACGGTCCGTCATCGGGTGAGGCGCGGGGAAGATCAACCACACTAGGAGACAAAAATGGCATTGACTGGTGTTCTGCGCCCCGGACACGTGTCCGTCAGGGTGCTTGAACTGGAGCCCGCGCTAAAGCACTACAAGCAAGTGCTCGGGCTCATCGAGGTTGCCCGCGACGACGCGGGCCGTGTTTTCCTGAAGGCTTGGGACGAGCACGATCATCACAGCATCGTCCTGCGCGAAGCCGACGAGGCGGGCATGGACTACATGGGCTGGAAGGTGGACTCACCGGCCACCCTCAAGAAGCTGGCTGCCGACCTGGAAGCGTCCGGCCTGGCCACCGACATGAGCTGGATCCCGGCTGGTGAGCATCCCGCCACCGGCGAGCGCTTCCGCTTCACGGTGCCCACCGGGCATGTCATGGAGCTGTACGCCGAGAAGGAAAAGTTGGGCAACAACTGCGGCACCGAAGGTCCCGACGTGAACCCCGATCCCTGGCCGGATGGCCTGGTCGGCATCGCGCCGTCGCGTTTCGACCATTGCCTGCTGTATGGCGACGACCTGGACGGCACGGTCAAGCTGTTCCGCGAGGTGCTGGGCTTCACCCTCACCGAGCAGGTGGTCCTGAAGGACAAGCCGGAGTTCATGATCGGCGCCTTCCTGACCTGCTCCAACAAGGCCCACGACGTGGCCTTCATCCGTCAGCCGGTGAAGGGCAAGCTGCACCACGTGTCCTTCGAGCTGGGCAGCTGGGAGAAGGTGCTGCATGCGGGTGACGTGCTGTCCCGCAACCGCACTTCCATCGACCTGGGACCGACCCGCCACGGCATCACCCGCGGTGAGACGATCTACTTCTTCGACCCGTCCGGCAACCGCAACGAAGTCTTCTCCGGTGGCTACATCAGCTACCCGGACAAGCCGGTCATCACTTGGTACGACGACAGTATCGGGCCTGCGATCTTCTATCACGACCGCAAGCTCAACGAGGCTTTCCTGAGCGTGTTTACCTGATTCACCCACCGGCCCCGCGACGCCCTTCCAGGCGTTGTGGGGCAGGATCCACCGGCATCAAAAAAATATCGAGATTTTTTAAAAATCTCGCTAAACTAGAGCCTGTGAGTTGGCCGGGAGTGCGTGGCGACTCCCAACACCAGATCCATCCGGAAAAGTGTCTCTGCTCCATCGGGCCGTGCCCGGTCAGGCGCCGTGACCACCGGGCCTACGAGACCTCAGACTGCGAGAAAGACATGAAAGACTTCAAGAACTTCATCAACGGCGAATACGTCACCAACGTCAGCGGCAAGACCTACGAGAACCGCAATCCGGTGGACAACTCCCTGATCGGCATGGTCTACGAGGCCGGCAAGCCCGAAGTGGACGCCGCCGTGGCCGCCGCCAAGGCCGCCCTGCACGGCCCCTGGGGCAAGCTCTCGGTGGTCGAGCGCTGTACCATGCTCGACGCCATCGTCGCCGAGATCAACAACCGCTTCGACGACTTCCTGCAGGCCGAGATCGCCGACACCGGCAAGCCGGCCCACCTCGCCTCGCACATCGACATCCCGCGCGGCGCAGCCAATTTCAAGATCTTCACCGACACCATCAAGAACGTCTCCACCGAGTCCTTCGAGATGCGCACCCCCGATGGCAAGACCGCCCGCAGCTACGGCGTGCGCACGCCGCGCGGCGTGATTGCCGTGATCAGCCCGTGGAACCTGCCGCTGCTGCTGATGACCTGGAAGGTTGGTCCGGCCCTGGCCTGCGGCAATACCGTGGTGGTCAAGCCCTCGGAAGTCACCCCGGCCACCGCCACCCTGCTCGGCGAGGTGATGAACAAGGTGGGCGTGCCCCCCGGCGTGTACAACGTGATCAACGGCTACGGTGTGGATTCCGCCGGCGCGCTGCTGACCGCCCACCCGGACGTGAACGGCGTCACCTTCACCGGCGAGACCAAGACCGGCACCGCCATCATGAAGGCCGCTGCCGACGGCATCCGCCCGGTGTCCCTCGAACTGGGCGGCAAGAACGCCGCGGTCGTGTTTGCCGACTGCGATTTCGAGAACGCGGTGAACACCGTGACCCGTTCGGTCTTCGAGAACTGCGGCCAGGTCTGCCTGGGCACCGAGCGCGTGTATGTCGAGCGCCCGATCTTCGACAAGTTCGTGGCCGCCCTCAAGGCCAAGGCCGAAGGCATGAAGCCCGGCCGTCCCTTCGACCACGACACCAAGATCGGCCCCCTGGTCAGCAAGGTTCACCAGAAGAAGGTGCTCTCCTATTACGAGCGTGCCAAGGCCGAAGGCGCCACCATCGTCACCGGCGGTGGCGTGCCGAACATGCCGGACGACCTGAAGGACGGCTGCTGGGTCGAGCCCACCATCTGGACCGGCCTGCCGGAGACCGCCTCCGTGGTGCGTGAGGAGATCTTCGGACCGTGCTGCCACATCCAGCCCTTCGACACCGAAGAAGAAGCCGTGCGCATGGCCAACGACACCAAGTACGGCCTCGCCACCTCCATCTACACCCAGGACATCAGCCGCGCCAGCCGCGTTGCCGGCCAGATCGAAGTGGGCCTGTGCTGGGTCAACAGCTGGTTCCTGCGTGACCTGCGCACCCCCTTCGGCGGCTCCAAGCAGTCCGGCATCGGCCGCGAGGGGGGCCTGCACTCCCTCGAGTTCTACACCGAGCTGCGCAATGTCATGATCAAGTACTGAGCACACTCAGTACGCATGCTCCTCCCCGACGCCCCTCCCCAGGGGCGTCCGCCGGCCCCGATCCCCCCCCCGGGGCCGGCACCCCTATTTGAATAGAGACGGAAGACCCCATGGACCTGACCAAGATCGAGCAGTACGGCGACGAGCTCTACAACGCCCTCATCACCCGCAAGGCAGTGGCCCCGCTGACCGACCGGGAGCCTGACATCACCATCGAGGATGCCTACCGCATCCAGCTGCGCATGATCCAGCGCCGCGTGGACGCCGGCGAGACCATCATCGGCAAGAAGATCGGCGTGACCAGCAAGGTGGTCATGGACATGCTCAAGGTCAATCAGCCCGACTTCGGCCAGATGACCTCCGGCATGGTCTTCAGCGAAGGTGAAGCGATCCGTGCGGACAGCATGATCGCTCCCCGCGCCGAAGCCGAAGTGGCCTTCATCCTGAAGCGCGACCTGGAAGGCCCCGGCGTCACCCCGGCCGACGTGCTGCGTGCGACCGAATGCGTCGTGCCCTGCTTCGAGATCGTCGACTCCCGCATCCAGGACTGGAAGATCAAGATCCAGGACACCGTGGCCGACAACGCCTCCTGCGGTGTGCTGACCCTCGGCGGCGTGCGCCGCAGCCCCCGCGACCTCGACCTGGCCCTGGCCGGCATGGTCCTCGAGAAGAACGGCGAGATCATCAGCACCTCCACCGGCGCCGCCGTGCAGGGCTCCCCGGTGAATGCCGTGGCCTGGCTGGCCAACACCCTGGGCCGCCTGGGCATCGGCCTCAAGGCCGGCGAAGTGATCCTCTCCGGTTCCCAGTCCCCCCTCGTCCCGGTCAAGGCCGGTGACTACCTCGCCTGCGCAGTGGGCGGCCTCGGCGGCACTTCGGTCCGCTTCATCTGACCCCAACAGGAAGACACAGCATGAATCTCGACAACGCCACCATCCTCAAGCTCGCCGATCACCTCGAAACCGCCGAGCTGAAGGCCTACGACGTCACCAAGATCACCGACGACCATCCGGACATGGACTGGGATGACGCCTACGCCATCCAGGACGAGATCCGCCGTCGCAAGGAAGCCCGCGGCAACAAGACCGTCGGCCTCAAGGCCGGCCTGACCTCCTTCGCCAAGATGAAGCAGATGGGCGTCGAAGTCCCGGTCTTCGGCTTCGTCAGCGACTACATGAGCTGCCCCGATGGCGGCGAGATCAAGACCTCCGAGCTGATCCACCCCAAGGTCGAAGCCGAGATCTGCGTGGTCACCAAGGCTCCCCTGTCCGGCCCCGGCTGCCACATGGGCGCCGTGATGGCGGCCATCGACTTCGTCGTGCCGGCCGTGGAGATCATCGATTCCCGCTACCGTGACTTCAAGTTCGACCTGAAGAGCGTGATCGCCGACAACACCTCTGCCTCCCGCTTCGTGATCGGTGGCCGTCCCCGTGACCTGGCCGACCTCGACCTGCGCACCCTCGGCGTGGTGATGGAAAAGAACGGCGAGATCGTCGCCATGGCCGCCGGTGCCGCCGTGCTGGGCCATCCGCTGGCTGCTGTTGTGATGCTGGCCAACCACCTGGGCGCCCGCGGCCAGGAGATCCCGGCCGGCTCCTTCATCATGACCGGCGGCGCGACCGAAGCCATCGCCGTCAAGGCCGGCGACAACGTGGCGGTGCGCTTCCAGGATCTGGGCACCGTCTCCATGCGTTTCGCCTGACATTCACCCGCCATCCACCGAGAGAAGGCCGCCCCGGAGCGGCCCGGAGACTGAGAGAGGACATCCCATGGCAGCCAAGGAAGTAAAGACCAACCCATTCACCCAGGAGACGGGGATCATCCACCTGGGTGGGATCGACGCGATCGTGCGGCTGACGCTGGACCAGGTGCGCACGGACGCGCGCCGGGGTCTGAAGACCGGGATGTTC
>WBTZ01000265.1 GCA_009026175.1 Zoogloea sp.
GTGCCGCAGTCCCGGTCTCCACCGGGGCGGGGCGGGCCGGAGCCAGGGCAGGCGCGTCGTCCCAGTCGTTGAAGTTCAGCGCGCTCATTGGCAGGCCTCGCATTCGGGGTTGTCGATGGCGCAGAAGCGCGGGGCTTCGTCACCCGCGGGGGCGGGCTCGTCGCGGCCGCCGGATTTCTCCATCTGGCTGGCGCCCAGGGTGCGCAGGTAGTAGGTGGTCTTGAGGCCGCGCAACCAGGCCAGCTTGTAGATCTCGTCGAGCTTGCGGCCGGAGGGCGTGGCCAGGTAGAGGTTGAGGGACTGGGCCTGGTCGATCCACTTCTGGCGCCGGGCGGCGGCTTCGATCAGCCACACCGGGTCGATCTCGAAGGCGGTGGCGTAGCGGGCCTTGAGTTCGTCCGGCACCCGGTCGATGCGGGCCAGGGAGCCGTCGAAGTACTTGAGGTCGGCCACCATCACCTCGTCCCACAGGTCGAGGGCCTTGAGGTCGCGCACCAGGGCTTCATTCACCACCGTGAACTCGCCGGACAGGTTGGATTTGACGTAGAGGTTCTGGTAGCCGGGCTCGATGCTGGCGGACACGCCGACGATGTTGGAGATGGTGGCGGTGGGGGCGATGGCGACGCAGTTGGAGTTGCGCATGCCGTGGCGGGCGATGCGTTCGCGCAGGGCGGCCCAGTCCAGGCGGGCCTCCCGGTCCACCTCCAGCTGCCCGCCGCGCCCCGCCTCCAGCAGGCCGAGGGAGTCCAGCGGCAGGATGCCACGGCTCCACAGGCTGCCGTCGAAGCTGCTGTAGCGGCCGCGCTCGCGGGCCAGCTCGGTGGAGGCCCAGTAGGCCTGGTAGCACACCGCTTCCATGGCCCGGTCGGCGAAGTCCACCGCCTCGTTCGAGGCGTAGGGCAGGCCGAGGGCGTACAGACAGTCGGCAAAGCCCATGATGCCGAGGCCCACCGGGCGGTGCTGCAGGTTGGCCCGGCGGGCCTTGGGGGTGGCGTAGAAGTTGATGTCCACCACGTTGTCGAGCATGCGCAGGGCGGTGCTGATGGTGCGGGCCAGCTTGTCCATGTCGAGCCGGCCGTCCTTCAGATGGGCGGGCAGGTTCACCGAGCCCAGGTTGCACACCGCGGTCTCGCTGTCGGAGGTGTTGAGGGTGATCTCGGTGCACAGGTTGGAGCTATGCACCACGCCCACGTGCTGCTGCGGCGAGCGCAGGTTGCAGGCGTCCTTGAAGGTGAGCCAGGGGTGGCCGGTCTCGAACAGCATGGTGAGCATGCGCCGCCACAGCTGCACGGCGGGGATGCGCTTGAACAGGCGCAGCCCGCCGGCGGCTGCCCTGGCCTCGTAGGCGGTATAGGCGGCCTCGAAGTCGGCGCCGAAGCGCTCGTGCAGGTCGGGGGTGTCCACCGGGGAGAAGAGGGTCCATTCGGCGTTGTCCATGACCCGCTTCATGAACAGGTCGGGGATCCAGTTGGCGGTGTTCATGTCATGGGTGCGCCGCCGCTCGTCGCCGGTGTTCTTGCGCAGGTCGAGGAATTCCTCGATGTCCAGGTGCCAGGTCTCCAGGTAGGCGCACACCGCGCCCTTGCGCTTGCCGCCCTGGTTCACCGCCACGGCGGTGTCATTGACCACCTTTAGGAAGGGGATGACGCCCTGGCTCTGGCCGTTGGTGCCCTTGATGAGGCTGCCGAGGGCGCGCACCGGGGTCCAGTCGTTGCCCAGGCCGCCAGCGTATTTCTGCAGCAGGGCGTTCTCCTTGACCGCCTGGTAGATGCCCTCCAGGTCGTCCGAGACGGTGGTGAGGTAGCACGACGACAGCTGCGGGTGGCGCGTGCCGCTGTTGAACAGGGTCGGCGTGGAGCACATGAAGTCGAAGCTCGAGATCAGGTCGTAGAACTCGATGGCGCGGGCCTCCCGGTCGATCTCGCCGAGGGCCAGGCCCATAGCGACGCGCATGAAGAAGACCTGCGGCAGCTCGATGCGGCGCCCGTCCACGTGCAGGAAGTAGCGGTCGTAGAGGGTCTGCAGGCCCAGGTAGCCGAACTGCAGGTCGCGCTCGGGGTGCAGCGCGGCGGCCAGGCGCGGGAGGTCGAACTCGGCCAGGCGGGGGTCGAGGAGGTCGGCGCCGATGCCCTTGCGGATGAATTCGGGCAGGTATCCGGCATAGGTGCCGGCCAGTTCGTGCAGGCCGATGCTGTGGCCCAGCACCTCGCGGCCGAGGCTGGCCAGCAGGAGGCGGGCGGTGACCTGGTTGTAGGCCGGCTCCCGTTCGATCAGGCTGCGCGCGGCGAGGATCAGGGCCTGCTCCACGTCGGCGAGGGGCACGCCGTCGTAGAGGTTCTTCAAGGCGTGGTCGAGCACGGTCGGGGCCGACACGCCGTCGCCCAGGCCCTGGCAGGCGGCCTGGCAGGTGCGCAGCAGGCTGGCGCTGTCGAGGGGGATGCGGCGTTCGCCATCCACCACGTGCAGTGCCGCCCGCTCCCGGGCGGGGGCCGGCGCGGCGGCCCGTTCGGCGGTGCGGCGTTCGCGGTAGAGCACGTAGGCGCGGGCCACGTCGTGTTCGCCGGAGCGCATCAGGGCCAGCTCCACCTGGTCCTGGATGTCTTCGATGGACACCGTGCCGCCATCGGGCAGGCGCCGGGTCAGGGCCCGCAGCACGGTGTCGGTGAGGCGGCCGACGATCTCGCGCACCCGGGACGAGCCGGCGCTGCCGCTGCCTTCGACGGCCAGGAAGGCCTTGCTCATGGCTACCGCGATCTTGTCCGCGTTGAAGGCGACCACCGCGCCGTTGCGGCGGATGACCTGCAGGGCGGCGAGGGTCGGGTCGTGGC
>WBTZ01000266.1 GCA_009026175.1 Zoogloea sp.
CCGCAGGATTTGCTGTTTTAGATAGAGATAGTTAGGACACGAGCTTTTCAAGTGCGTTTTTTGCACCCCGCCTTGTCGTTGCATTCAGCGGGGCTTGCGACACGGGTTCGATTCCCGTCGGGAGTACAATTAAATTGAATGTATTATTTAGCCTAAAATCGATTAAATAACACATTTAACATCGTTTTTGTACAATAAAAAATCCTGCTCGATAAAGCAGGATTTTTTATTGTACAAATGACTTTACTGATCGTTTATTTCAATAACATTATTTTTCTGGTTTCAATTGTATTCCCACTCTGTAAAATAACAAAATATGTACCGCTTGGTAGGTCTTTCCCATTAAAAGACGCCTCATATTGACCCGGATTTTTTCTTTCGTTGACCAATATCTGCTTTTTATCGCCCAGTACATTGTAAACAGATATTTTTGTGTCGAGTGGTTTACTTATCGAATACCGTATTTTGGTATCTGGATTGAATGGATTGGGATAAATTCCCTGGATAGCTGTGCTCTGTGGAACCAGTTGGATAATTGAAATTTGTTTATCTGCACCTTCATACGTGCCACCAGTTACTACGGTGTTGGTATAATTATTCGAAGATTTTGACCGTGTATCATCGGCACAATACGCTCTCACTTTATAGGAGATATTACTTAAGCCCGATTGTATGTTTACTTCTTCATCTGTCCAATTGGATTGACCAACAGAAGTGGTATAAATGAGCGTATTATTACGATATACCTTATATTTCGTTCCTTCTGCGGGTTCACTTTCAGTCCAACTAAGATAGGGATGTCCACCACTGGATGTAACAGTAAGATCCACTGGGTCGGTTGGTTGAAGATGACATGAACTAGGATATGAAGAATTATATATTGTCAGACTATTATTAGTAATATCAGATATAGGTGTCATAGAACTATAATCCGTAAGATAAAATTTATCTTGGGATAAATCATAAAGCACCCATTTATCACCGGTAAAATACCAACCGTCTGAAATTAATGTTAATGTTGCAGTTTTAGAATAAGGATAAGCATCGACCGTGATAATATATGTTGCAAATCCAAGATGAGGATTATCTGATTGTGTGCTGTCGTAGTCAAATCCCATAGATGTACCACTATAATCACCTTCAATTTCGATTTCTGCGCTTGTCATTCCTGTTGTTAAATATCCTCTGGAAGACCATCTGGTTGCATTGGGATATACAACGGATGCTGTGAAAGTAATTGTAGCACCATCGGTATTTCGTGTTCTTAAATAAATGTCTATTGGATAACTTGCTGGCGTTTCGTCTGCAAATAGATCCGCAGTAGAAAACAATATAGTCACTATTAATAATATCATTCTCATACATACCTCCTTAATTATTTTATTTTTGTTAAATAGGTGTTGCTCGACCCGACACTCGTGACAATTATTGAATTATCGGATCCAATGATTGGCGATGTCCAAATCGGTTGTGATATCGGAAGTGTGGTAACAGTGTTGCCTTTATTTGAATACTTATAAAAATGATCGGTATAAATATACAACGAACCCTCTCTATCAATAAAAAGTGTATTCGTGTGTACCTGGCTAAGTATTTTTGTCCATTGTTTGTTGCCGTTGTAATCCAGGCACGTAATCCAAAACGATGTGCCATTATCGTCGATAAAATAAATGTTGCCGTACGAATCCATAACAAGATTTGACGGAAATTGACTTGATATTTTATATTTCCAACGAATCTCACCATTCCCATTGAGTGAATAGATGAAAGAATTTACCGTATCTTTTTTCGGTGAATGCGTAGGGACATAAATATTCCCTTCATTATCAATGAGGGGATGATATAACAAATACTTGGGATTATCGAAAAACCACTTTTGGATACCATCGATTGTAAAGGCATAGAGTGATTTCGATCCGGGGGCACCAGTTAAATATAGCGTTGCACCGTCGGGAGAAATTGAAGGAGAGTGGGATTGCGAAAATCCAAAATCAACATATTGTGTCCATTTCAGTGACCCGTTTGGATTTAAGCAATACAATACACCATCTTGATTGACAAAAAATAAATCTCCGCTTTTACTGGCAACGATAGTCCGGGAATCGATCGCTTTTGCAGGAGATTCAAAATACCAGTTTAAGTTTCCTTCGGGCGAAAAAGAAAAAATATGAAATTGAGGGGACGCAACAATAATATCACCGCTTACAAGCACTGTAGGGGTGGTTAAAGAATAAAACCAACCATAATCGCTTGAATCCTTTGCGATTCGTCGTTTCCACTTAATTGTACCATCGGGTTCTACTGCATAGAGCAAAGCATTTGGGGTAGGAAAATCAGGAAGTGTTTCGTATGAAGAGACAAAATAGATTGTTGAATCCGGAGCAATAACAGGCGAGGTAATGGACTGTACTTTATTCACCCCGGGAACATTTAGCGTCCATTCAACTTCACCGATTGAAGGACCATTATATTCCGATCTGAATGTAAATTGCGGACCGCCCCCGTACATCGGCCAGGGGCTTTTTGCCAGACTCGGCCATTCAATGTGTTTTTGAGTCTCAGGTGGATCGGCTGGTGGAGTGATTGGATCTTTGTCCTGCTTACACGAAGAAATCAAAAAAATAATTGTGGTCATTGAAACCAGA
This sequence comes from Zoogloea sp., assembly GCA_009026175.1. GTDB lineage: Bacteria > Pseudomonadota > Gammaproteobacteria > Burkholderiales > Rhodocyclaceae > Zoogloea. The sequence continues at coordinate 2,646 of WBTZ01000266.1, forward strand.
AAAATAATCGAAAGCGATCGGACTTTTGTATACATTTATCCCTCAATAATTTTTGGGAATAACTCACTTAAAGGGTAAAGAAAGAACCACTAGATTTAGGTTCATGGAGGTTGTCCATGAGCCTATACGGTTATCGACACGTTATATCCAATGAACGGACCTGTTATTGGATGTTACA
>WBTZ01000109.1 GCA_009026175.1 Zoogloea sp.
CTGCCGACGCAGCCTGATGCGGCCTGGCCGCACCTGTACGCGGTGATTCGAGGCGGTCCACCGGCGCATCGATACCTGCCGCGTCGCGCGGCAACATGGGTGGCGCCGACGCCTCGGCGGCAGGCGGCTCTTCCGGAACCTCAGCCTGCGCACCGTCGGTAGCGGCTCGAATCACCTCCGGCGGCGCATCGCGCCCGGCCTCTGACGCCACCTGGGCGGGTGCAATCGGCTTGGTGGGCAACACCATTTCCTCGTTGCCACGCGGCTTCGAGAGATGATCAAAAACCGCCAGGGCACCGAGCAGGAGCGCGATCAAGCCTCCGGCGACACCGGCCCTGAACCACAACTGGCGGCGGGAATCATCGCCGGAATCGGGACCGTCATCCGCCAGCCTGCGCTCGTCCGTCATGCCCTCTCCTCTGCCCGCGCCAGGGCACAGACAAGTTCCGCCTCGGCGACGGAAATACCGCAATGCTCTGCAATCTTGGCCGCATCGAAACCCCTGCCGGCCAGCAGCATGGCCTCCGAATGCTGGGGCGACACCGGGCGCACATACTGGACGGGCGGCGCCTGCTCGCGCACGGCCTGCTGCGCATCCCTCAGGGCATCGAGGTCACGTCGGGTGGCGGCGAGCTCGCGCCGCAGGAAATCGCTTTCGGTCTGCAGCTGGGAAACATCCCGTCGCAGTTGCTGGATCTCCAGCTCATTGAGCAGGGCGCGGGAAACAGACTCGTCTTCCGGTGCGGGCTCGGCAGGGGCCGCTTCAACCGGGGCAGGAGGCGCCGCGGGTGTCTCGGCGACAACGGTGTGCGCCGCCCGCTCCTCGAGAGCAGCCCGGGACTCCCGCGGACGGGACAGCCGGAACAGGGTGAAGGCCAGATAGATGGCCAGCATCGCCACCAGCGCCCAGATACCATCGCGCACATCCAGCTCGATCACCGGAACGCCCTCCCGGAGACTCCGTTGCGGCTCATTGACCCACATGCTGTGCTGACGATGATCGTTCCCCTGGTGGCTGGCGTTTGATTGACGCTGGATAATAGCTGCGCGCCTCTCCACCGACAATGCGATGCCCCTTCAGGCCGCAGCTTTTCGTATGTTCCTGCTAAAAAAAATCCTCTCGACCCTGGTTCTGCCCCCTTTCGGGCCTCTTTTGATCATCCTCGCGGGGCTGGTCCTGGGCCGCCGGCATCCACGCACCGGGCGGCTCCTCGCCGGCACCGGGCTGGTCGTGAGCATCCTGCTGATGACGCCGGCGTCCGTCGGCCTGCTGCTCGCCGACCTGGAGAACTATCCCCCGATCACCGACGACGCGCTTGCCCAAGCCGATGCAATCGTGATCCTGGCAGGCGGGATGCGCAGTCATGCGCCTGAGTTCGGCGAAGGCACGGTCAACTCGCGAACCCTCGAGCGCATCCGCTATGGCGCCCGCCTGGCGCACAAGTCGGGGTTGCCGGTCCTCGTCTCCGGGGGCGCGCCGCTGGGCAGGACGGCCGAAGCAGAATGGATGAAGGTCAGCCTGCAGGAGGACTTCGGCGTCGCCGTCCGATGGGTGGAGGACCGCTCGCTGGACACCCAGGACAACGCCCGCTTCAGCGCCCGTATCCTGCAACCGGAGGGCTACCGACGGATCGCCCTGGTGACCCACGCGGCGCACATGCGCCGGGCGGAAGCCTGGTTCCGGTCAGCCGGCTTCGAGGTGCTGCCCGCCCCCACGGCCTATCTGACGGACCCGCGCGCCGACGGCCCGGACGACACCGGGCTCGGCGCCACCAGCCGCTTCCTGCAGGCGGCACCCAGCATGAGCGCCGCCTACGCGGGCTGGTACGCCATCCACGAATGGCTGGGCCTGCTGGCCTTCCGGCTCAACTCTTGAAATGTGGCCGGCGCTTGCCAAGGAAGGCATTCACCCCCTCGTCGAAATCGGCACGGGCCGCACAGCGGGCGAAGGCCTCGGCCTCCAGCTGGAGCTGGGCTCCGAGGGACTGATCGGGCGACTCGTTGAGCAGGCGCTTCATCTCGGCATAGGTATGGCGTGGCCCGGCGCAGATGCGCCGCACCAGCACGGCCACCGCGTCGTCCAGGGCGTCCGGCATGACCACCTGGTTGACCAGGCCAAGGCGCTTGGCCTCGTCCGCCCCGAACCTGTCGGCCAGCAGCAGCAGCTCGAAGGCCCGCCGGCGTCCGAGCATGCGGGGCAGCATCCAGGACACGCCGCCATCGCCGGACAGGGCGATGCTGGAGTACGCGGTGGTGAAGTAGGCATCTTCGGCAGCCACCACCAGGTCGCAGCCGAGGACCAGTGACAGGCCGAAGCCGGCGCAGGCACCATGGACCCGCGCGATCACCGGCACCGGCAGCGCCTGCAGGGCGCTCACACTCGGGTTGATGTACTGCTCGATCATGGCCCGGAAATTGACCAGGCGGCTCTCGGGCGACAGGTGGAGGTGCGCCGCAAAATCCCTGAGATCCCCACCGGCCATGAAGTGATTGCCGGCCCCCGCGACCACCACCGCGCGCAGGTCATCCCGGCGCGACAGCTCGGCGGTGGCCTGGGCCAGGGCCTTCATCATGTCCACCGACAGGGCATTCAGCGCATCGGGGCGGTTGAGGGTCAGGGTGGCGACACCATCGGCCACAGTGAGCAGGACGGGGGAAGTCATGGCCCTTGTTCCTTTATCGACATTGAATCTGCAATGCGCCCATTTCACCGCGAAGCGGCCTTGCAGGGAAGAGCCGCTGCGAAAACAACGGATGCGGGGCCGGCGGGCACCCCGCATCCGCCGCCCGCTCAGAGTTTCTCGAAGACGCCGGCCGCGCCCATGCCAGTCCCGATGCACATCGAGATCATCCCGTAGCGGGCCTGCCCCCGGCGCATGGCGCTCATCAGCGTGGCCGCCCGGATGACTCCGGTGGCCCCCAGGGGATGGCCCAGGGCGATGGCACCGCCCTGGCGGTTGATCACGGCCGGGTCAAGGTCGAGCTGCCGCGTCACGGCAATGGCCTGAGCCGCAAACGCCTCGTTGAGCTCGATCCAGTCCAGCTGCGACTGGGCGATGCCGGCCGCCTTGAGGGCACGGGGAATCGCCTCCACCGGGCCGATCCCCATGATCTCGGGCGGCACACCGGCCACGGAAAAGCTGCAGAAACGGGCGATCGGCGTCACGCCGTAGCGCTTGACCGCAGCCTCCGACATCAGCAGCACCGCACCGGCACCGTCCGACATCTGGGAACTGTTGCCGGCCGTCACCGAACCACGTGCCGCAAAGACCGGCTTGAGCTTGCCCAGGCTCTGCATGGACGCATCGGCCCGCGGGCCCTCGTCCGTGTCACAGACCCGCTCGACGACACGCACAGTGCCACCTTCACCGGGCAGGTGGGTGGTCACCGTGTAGGGGCTGATCTCGTCGCGGAAGGCGCCCGCAGCGATCGCCGCGGCGGCCCGCTGGTTGGACTGCACGGCGAAGGCATCCTGCTCCTCGCGGCCGACCTTCCATTGCTGCGCCACCTTCTCGGCGGTGAGGCCCATGCCGAAGGCAATGCCCAGATTCTCCTCGCGGGCGAAGATGGCCGGATTGAGGGAGATCTTGTTGCCCATGATCTGCGGCATCACGGTCATGCTCTCGGTGCCGGCGGCAATCATCACGTCCGCCTCGCCCAGGCGGATGCGTGCCGCCGCGTCCGCCACGGCCTGCAGGCCGGAGGAGCAGAAGCGGTTGATGGTGATGCCCGGCACGCTGTTGGGCAGGCCGGCCAGCAGCACGCCGATACGCGCCACGTTCATGCCCTGCTCCGCTTCCGGCATGGCGCAGCCGACGATCACGTCGCCGATCTCGGTGGCATCGAGGCCCGGCACCTGGCCGACGACCGCGCGCAGCACGTGGGCCAGCATGTCATCCGGCCGCACGTTGCGGAACATTCCGTTGCGCTTGGCCACCGGCGTACGGGTGGCGGCGACGATGTAGGCTTCCTGGATCTGTTTGCTCATCTTGATATGTCTCCGTATCTCGTCGCGATCAGTTGCGCAGGGGCTTGCCGGTTTCCAGCATATGCACGATGCGCTGCTGGGTCTTCTCGGTCTTCAGCAGGTCCATGAACTGGGCCCGCTCCACGTCGAGGATCCACTGCTCCGACACCTTCGCGTTGGTCTCCACCTCGCCGCCGCACAGGGCGATGGCGATCGAGCGGGAAACCCGGTAGTCCCAGGCGGAAATGAAGCCGCCCTCCTTCATGTTGATCAGCATCATCTCGCAGGTGGCGATGCCGTTGCGGCCGGCCACTTGCACCGCACGCTGCACCGGGAGCGGCTGGTAGCCGGCCTCGGCCAGGGCACGGGCCCGATGCAGGGCCACATGGAGCAGCTCGCGGGCGTTGAAGACGATATCGTCGGAGGCCCGCGCAAAGCCCAGCTCAACCGCCTGCAGGGCGCTCTTCGAGACATTGGCCATGGCCACGGTCTGGAAGGCGGTCTGCATGAAGGGGAAGACATCGCCGCCCGCCGCCCGCGAGGCCAGCGACGCCGCCTGCAGCACGAACTCCTTGCAGCCACCGCCGGCCGGGATCAGGCCGACGCCGGCCTCCACCAGTCCCACGTAGCTCTCCAGGGCCAGCACCCGGTGGGTGGCCTGCATGGCGAACTCGCAGCCGCCGCCCAGGGCCAGGCCCTGCACCGCGGCCACGGTGGGTACCAGGGAATGCTTGAGCAGCATGGAGGCCTGCTGGAAGCGCGCCACCATCTTGTCGAGCGCGTCGAAACGGCCTGCCTGGCAGGCTTCTGCCACCTGCTTGAGGTTGGCCCCCACGGCAAAGGGGGCCTCGTGCCAGATCACCAGGCCGTCCAGATCGCGCTCGGCGCGGGCGATGGCCTCGTGCACACCGTCCAGCACCTCGTCGCCGATGGCATGCATCTTCGACTTGAAGGACAGGATGCCGATGCGGGCATCCTTCGCCGGCAGGTTCCACAGGCGCACCCCCTCGTTCTCCCAGAGGGTCTGGCCGGCATCCGGCGCCATCTCGCCGAGCACCTGCTCGGGATAAAGCTGGCGACCATACACGGCGAGCGTGGAGCGCGGCTTGAGGCTGGCGCTGGCGGCACTCCAGGAGCCCTCTGCCTGATGCACCGCCTGACGGCCGTCGAACACCCAGTCCGGCAGCGGCGCCGGGCTCATCGCCTCACCGGCCGCCACATCGGCGCGGACGGCCTCGGCAATGGCCTGCCAGCCCGCCGCCTGCCAGGTCTCGAAAGGCCCCTGGGCCCAGCCAAAGCCCCAGCGCATGGCCAGGTCCACGTCGCGGGCGTTGTCGGCGATGTCGCCCAGGTGGAAGGCACAGTAATGGAAAACGTCCCGGAAGATCGCCCACAGGAAGCGCGCCTGGGGATGGGCGCTCGCCCGCAGCTGGTCAAATCTCTCGGCCGGATTGCGGTTCTTGAGGATGGCCAGCACCTCCGGCGCCACCTCGCCACCGCTCGGGCGATAGCCCTGACTGGCCAGGTCGAGCACGGTGATGGTCTTGCCATCCTTGCGGTAGATGCCGCCCTTGGTCTTCTGGCCGAGGGCGCCCTGGGCGATCAGACCGGCGAGCCACTCGGGGTTCTTGAAGTGCGGGAACCAGGGGTCATCCGGCAGGGTGGCCTGCATGGTGCCGATCACGTGGGCCAGGGTGTCAAGGCCGACCACGTCGGCGGTGCGGTAGGTGGCGCTCTTGGGCCGGCCGATCAGCGGGCCGGTCAGGGCATCCACCTCGTCGAAGCCGAGGCCGAGCCGCGCGGTGTGGTGCATCACCGCCAGGATGGAGAACACGCCGACGCGGTTGGCCACGAAGTTGGGGGTGTCCTTGGCCCGCACGATGCTCTTGCCGAGGCGGGTGGTCAGCCAGGTCTCCAGGCCGTCGAGCATGGCCGCATCGGTGCTGCGGGTAGCGATCAGTTCCACCAGCGCCATGTAGCGCGGGGGATTGAAGAAGTGGATGCCGCAGAACTGGCCGCGGGCCGCCTCAGGCATGCCATGGGACAAGGCCTCGATGGACAGCCCCGAGGTGTTGGACGCAAAGATCGCGTCGGCACGCACGAAGGGCGCCACCTTGGCATACAGGTCGAGCTTCCACTCCATCTTCTCGGCGATCGCCTCGATGATGAGGTCGCAATCGCGGAGCTTGTCCAGGTCGCTGCCGTAGTTGGCCACGTCGATGTACTGGGCGCGGTCGCGGGTGGCCAGCGGTGCGGGCTCCAGCTTGCGCAGGGCGTCGACGGCCTTCTTTGAAATGCCGTTGGGGTCGCCTTCCTTGGCCGGAAGGTCGAAGAGGATGACCGGAACGCCGGCGTTGGCGCAATGGGCGGCAATCTGCGCGCCCATGACGCCGGCACCCAGCACAGCCACCTTGCGAATGATCAGTCTGCTCACATGTGCCTCCTTTGACTCAGTTGACTCGGCCCTGTGTCGGGCCCTTGCTATCGATGTCTGGCCCGGGAACTGCATGACCAGAATTTGAACAACTGTTCAAATCTTAGCGCAATGATTCCCCAGGGCACAACAACTTTTAAATAAATCAGGGTCTTGGCATTCCGCTCAGACTTCCGGCCGGCGCCAGGAAACCCGCGACGATGAAGGGTCTGAGCCGGGCCAGGATGGACTCCGGATCGCCCGCATCGGCCAGGGAGTAGGTCTCGGTCATCCGCATCACATCCTTTCCGGCCATGGCATAGGCCACGATGCCCACGAAAAAGTACATCCGCCAGACCACGTCGTCCTGGCTCAGCCCGGGCAGCGCCCGCATGAAGGCCTGCCGGTAGCGGTCAACCGCTTCCCGGTATTCGCCGGGGAAGAAGGCCTCGGTCCCCGGTCCGGGCTCGTAGAAGGCCCTCGCAATGAGCTGCTTGAAGACCTCCCCGGTCACCGAGTCCTTGCGGGTCAGGCGCAGGGCCGACGACAGGAAGGCGTCCACCAGCACATCGACGGCGATGGGCTGGCCGGCGGCCTCCGCCTCGAGTTTGTCGAGGTAGCTGACCCGGCTGCCACCGCGACTCCCCAGGGCCCGCTCGTAGACCGCCTCCATCAGCCCCTGCTTGGTGCCGAAGTGGTAGTTAACCAGTGCAACCGGCACCCCGGCAGCCCCCGTGATCATGCGTACGGAGGTTGCGGCGAAGCCGTTTTCCATGAACAGGCGTTCGGCCGCATCAAGGATGCGGGTCTTGGCGTCGGGCGTCGGCGAGTCTGATGAGGCCATGGGATCGGAATCAGGAACAATGGATGCGGGCCCCCGTTGAGATCCCGCATCCGAAGGGTAGATCAGAACGCGACGGAATACTGCGCACCGAGGATCCACACGCGGGCGTCGTAGACACCCTTCACATAGCCACGGCCCAGTGCGGCCTGGTTGTTGTCGATATGGGACTCGGGCACGTGCAGGTAGGCCACCCCCACGTCGACCACGGAGGCCTTGTCGAGCTTCACCTGGGCGCCGGTGGTGAACCAGGTCCGGTTGCTGTCCGGCAGGGACACCAGGCGGTGCTGGGCATCAGGCACCGGGGTCTGGTCATTGGCGACCCCGAATTTCAGCTTGATCGCATCGGTGTAGCGGTAGTTGGCTCCAAGCGCATAGCGCCAGGTATCACGAAAGTGGGTATCGAGCGTCTGCACGGTGGCACCGCTCAGCGCTCCAGAGGTACGCACGATATCCACCCTCGGAATGCTGCTCCAGCCCGTCCAGGAAATGTCACCCAGCATCTCCCACTTGTCGTTCAGGCTCTGCGCCACGGACAGGATGAAGGTGTCGGGCAGCTCCACGTCGGCCCTGGCACTGCCGGTGCTCAGGGCCGGCGAGGCGCCTGCGGCGGGGCCGGACACGGCCAGGCTGCCGGTCAGCTCATGCTTGATCTTGGACCTGTAGGACACACCGACCTTGGTCGTCGGGCTCAGCGTGAACAGTGCCCCCACGTTCCAGCCCCAGTTGTTGTCGCCCGCGTCCAGGGTGGCCCGGGTGGCAGACAGGGCCGCGGAAGTCACCGTGGCGAGGCGCGTGTACTCGGCCTCCATGCGCTGATAATTGAGGCCGGCGCCCAGCGAGACCTTGTCATTCACCCGCCAGGCCACGCTGGGGTTGATGTTGTAGGTCTTGATGTCGAACTTGATGGCCTGGGCACCGCCCAGCCAGGGGTTGTCGTATTCGGTCACCAGGCCGAAGGGGGCGCCGAAGCCGACCCCCACGTAGATGTCCTTGGTCAGCCCCCATGACAGATAGCCATTGGGAATGGCCGCCCAACTGCCGGCATCGCTGCCGGTGCCGGTGCCGCCAAGCACGCCCGTGCTGGATCCGCGATCACTGAACTTGAAGGTGGGCCGGACCATGGCCAGGCCGACCGACGCCTCGCGGGCCTGCAACTGGGTCATCCCTGCAGGATTGAAGAAAATGGTACTGGCATTCTCGGCCACCGCGGCCGAGCCGGCGTAGGCATTGCCGATGCCGCTGGCGTTCTGCTCCAGCAGCTGGAAACCGGCGGCGCCAGCGTGCCCTGCTGCCAGCCCCATGGCAAGGCAGGACATCAGGCGAGCGATCGTCTTCATCTTCATTTATGCGTCTCCTCACATATGGGCAATAGGCATGTAGTCCGACCGTAGGCTGCCCCAACCTCGGGGGATTCTAGAACTGCGCGGCCCTGCGGCTTTGCAGCACCGGCTTGAACCGTTGCATTCACGCGACACTCTCGGGCGGCAGATCCTGCTTCACGCCGCTGGCGCTCACCGCCACGTAGGTCAGGGTGGCCTCGGTCACCTTGACCACCACCGGCGCGTCCGGATTGCGCTCGGCGAACACCTCCACGTCCACCGTCACCGAGCTGCGGCCGACGCGCACGATACGTGCATAGAAACTGACCACGTCGCCCACCGACACCGGCTGCTTGAAGACGAAGGCATTCACCGCCACCGTCGCCACACGCGCCCGCGCCCGCTGGCGGGCCGGCAGGGAGCCGGCGATGTCCACCTGGGACATGATCCAGCCACCGAACACGTCGCCGGCCGGGTTGGTGTCCGCCGGCATCGGCATCACGCGGAGCACCGGCATTTCATTGGGGGGCAGACGGGTAGGTTGATTGCACATGATGGATTCCTGGGATGACTATCCGGAGCGACGCATCGTCCGGAGGTGATTGAAAGGCCCGCCGGTGAACGGAGCGAAGCCGGTTCCGAATATTACCCCGGCATCAGCCAGGTCCTCATCCACCACGACACCACGTGAAACACATTCCTGAGCTGCAGCCAGCAGGGGCGCGAGGACCCGCCCGGCCAGTCCGGCAGGCGGCGCGCCCGCCGCCGGCTTGTTGACCTTGCCGCCGGGCCAGGCGTAGAAGCCCTGCCCGCTCTTCTTGCCCAGTTGCCCGGCCGCCACCCGCTCGGCCAGCCCGCGGGGTAACGCCGCATCGGGCCCGGCGAGCGCCTTGCCGGCCGCCACCGCAATGTCGAGGCCCACCGTGTCGATCAGTTCGATCGGCCCCATCGGCATGCCGAAGGCGGTCAGCGCGGCATCGATGGTGGCCGGCGCAATGCCTTCATCCACGCAGCGCAGGGCTTCGTACATATACGGGCCGAGCACCGTATTGACCAGGAAGCCGGGCTCGTCCCTGACCGGCAGGGGCAGCTTGTCGAGCTTGCGCACGAAGGCCGCAGCCTGCCGGAAGGTCGCCTCGTCGGTCGCCGCGGTACGCACCACCTCGACCAGGGGCATCACCGCCACCGGGTTGAAGAAATGGATGCCGGTCAGGCGCGAGGGCGCCCGCAAGGCGGTGGCAATGTCGCCGATGCGCAGGCTCGAGGTGTTGGAGGCCAGCAAGGCGTCGGGCCGGGCCCGCTGCTCCAGCTCCACGAACAAGGCGCGCTTCGCCTCCAGGTTCTCGTAGATCGCCTCGACGATCACGTCGGCGCGGGCCACCCCATGGCCGTGGGGGTCGGCGATGATGCGGTCGAGGGCGAAGCTCACGTCCCGCGCCCGGCCCTTGAACTTGCGCTCGAAGCGCTTCGCGGCCCGCGCCACCACCGGCGCGATGCGCTGGACGGACTGGTCCTGCAGGGTCACCGTCATGCCGCGCAGGGCACACTCGATGGCGATGTCGCCGCCCATCACCCCCGCTCCGACCACATGCACGCGGCGCGGCGTGAAATCGGCGCCCTTGCCGAAGCCCTTCAGGCGCTCCTGCAGGAAGAACACACGGATCAGGTTGCGGGCGGTATCGGAGCCAAACAGCGCTCCGAGCGATGCGGGCGAGCCCTCGGGCACCGCCAGCGCGTTGCCACCATAGCGCTCCCACACCTCGACGATCGCCCACGGCGCGGGATAGTGCTCGCGGGGTGCCCTGGCCGCCACCTGCTTGCGGGCTCCCGCAGCCACCAGGCCGCGCAGCGGGCCATTGAGCAGGCGCTGCAGCAGCGGCAGGCGCCGCGGCGGCTGCCCGGAGAGCAGCGTCATGCGGGCGGCGTTGTCCATCACCCGGGGAGGCACGCAGGCATCGGCCAGGCCCAGGCGGCGGGCCCGGGCGGCATCCACGCCCTTCCCGGTGAGCATCAGGTCGAGCGCCGCCGCCGGGCCGATCAGCGCAGGCAGGCGCAGCATGCCGCCCCAGCCGGGATAGATGCCGAGCATCACCTCGGGGAGCGCCAGGCGGGTGCCCGGCTCATCCACCACGATCCGGTAGCGGCAGGCCAGGGCCAGTTCCAGCCCGCCCCCCATGCAATGGCCGCGAATCAGGGCCAGCGTGGGGTAGCGCACCGCGGCCAGACGCCCGAACAGCGTCCAGCCCTTGTCCACCATCGCGCGCGCGGCGGCCGCGGAATCAATGCGGGTGAATTCCTCTACGTCGGCTCCGGCGATGAAACCGGCCGCCTTGCCGGAGCGGATCACCAGCCCGCTGGGCGGCTGCACTTCGAGCCGATCGAGCACCGCCCCCAGTTCGGTCAGCACAGGGCTGCCCAGGGTGTTGGCGCCGGCATCCGCCACATCGAGGGTGGCCCAGGCGATGCCGTCGGCGTCGCGCTCGAGCTTCCAGTATTTCAGATCCATCATCAGAGTGCCTCCACCAGCATGGCGCCACCCAGGCCACCGCCGATACAGATGCTCGCCAGGCCGCGCTTGCCACCGGTCCGGCGCAGGGCCTCAAGCAGATGCAGGACGATGCGCGCTCCGCTGGCCCCGACCGGGTGGCCCAGGGCCACCGCGCCGCCATCCACATTGAGGCGGGCCGGGTCCACCTCGCCCAGGGCACCCGGCAGGTCGAGGCGCGTGCGACAGTAATCCGCATCCATCCAGGCCCGCTGGCAGGCGATGACCTGGGCCGCAAAGGCTTCGTTGATCTCCAGCAGATCCAGGTCGTCCAGACGGAGCCCCTGACGCTGCAGGATGGGTGTGGCGGCATGGACCGGCCCCAGGCCCATGCGCTCGGGCTCCAGCCCGGCCCAGTGGCTGTCCACGATGCGGCCGCAGGGCTCGAGGCCGAAGCGCTCGACAGCCTCGGCAGAGGCCAGCACCAGCCAGGCCGCGCCATCGGTGATCTGGGAACTGTTGCCGGGGGTGACCCGGCCGTATTTCTTGTCGAAGAAAGGCTTGAGCTTGGCCAGGCCGGCCATCGAGACGTCGCGGCGCAGCCCGTCGTCCTCGGCGAAGACGCCGCCGTCCCGGCCGATCAGGGGCACCCGCTCACGGTCGAAGTGGCCGGCGTCATGGGCGGCCGCCACGCGCCGGTGGCTCTCCACGGCGAAGCTGTCCATCTCCTCCCGGCTGATGCCGAAGCACCAGGCCAGGTTCTCGGCGGTCTGCCCCATCAGCTGCCCGACGATCGGGTCGGTGAGGCCCTTCATGATGGCGATCACCGGCGCCAGGTAGCCGGGCCGGAAGCGCGCGGCCATGGCCAGCTTCTGCCCCAGGCTGCGGGCCTGCATCCAGCCGGCGAACCAGCGCACCATCGCATCGGAGTACAGCAGCGGCGCCCGCGACAGGGCATCCACCCCGCCCGCCAGCACCAGCTGCGAGCGCCCGCACAGGATGTTGGCGATCGCCGAATCGATGGCCTGCATGCCCGAGGCGCAGTTGCGCATCACCGTCCAGCCCGGCACCTTGATGCCGCAGCCCATGCGCAGGGCCACCACCCGCCCGATGTTCACCTCGTCCGGAGAGGGGCTGGCGCAGCCCAGGATGACCTCGTCGAGCTGCTCCGGCGCGAAGCGCTGGCGGGCCAGCAGGGCGCTGCCGGCGGCGGTCGCCAGATCGGAGGCAGCAAACGGGCCGGGAGCATTGCGTGCCTTCAGGAAGGGGCTGCGGGCACCGTCGATGATGTAGATGGGCGGCTTCATGGTGGCGATGAGTCAGGGGCGCATTCCGGGTTGCAGGGCTCAGGCGGCCTCGCGCTGGTCGGCAAGGTGGCTGGCGAGTCGCGCGGAGAGGCCCAGGTCGTGGGGGAAGTCGTCGACCCGGATGACCTTGTCGCGCAGCACGCCGCGGCGGACGATCACGGCGTGTTCGTCGCGGCTGGTGATGCCCACCGCGAGGGCCGCGTCATACAGCGCATCCACGCCGCCACCGACCAGCAGGCCGGGCTTGAACTGGCCGTCCTTGATGGCCTTGCGGACCTTGGCCTCGACCGGCTCGGCCTCCAGGGTGGCCCGCAAGGCGGCCTCAAGGGCGCCCACCGGCTCTTCCACATCGTCCGGTACGAACACGTCGGAGGTCAGGCGGTCGCGGGTCGCCGAGGGCTCGATCAGCAGGCGCGCCACCTCGTGGCCCAGCCGGTCTGAAGGCACGAAGTACGGACGCCCCAGGGGGAACACCACGATCCGCCTCAGCAGGGTGGCGAACAGGCGGTTCGGGAAGTTGGCGATCACGCCCTCGAAGGCGTTCTGGGCCTTGAACATGCAGTCCCAGATAGCCCAGTGCATCAACGGCGCATCCTCGGCCTGGCGCCCTTCCGTCTCGTAGCGCTTGAGGGTGGCGGAAGCCAGGTACATCAGCGACAGGATGTCGCCGAGGCGGGCGGAGAGCTTCTCCTTGCGCTTCAGGGCGCCACCCAGGGTGCCCATGGAAAGATCCGACAGAAAGGCGAAGGCAGCCGAGAAGCGGGTGAGCTGCTGGTAATAACGATGTGTCTCCGGCGCCACGTCGATAGGCACGGACACAAAGTGGGAGCCGGTCAGCCCCATCACCAGGGCCCGGGCGGCGTTGCTGACGGTGTAGCCGATATGGCCCCAGAAGGCCGCGTCAAAGGCCTTCAGGTCGCCCGCGCGGGCCGCGTCCATCTCCTTGAGCACGTACGGATGGCAGCGGATCGCTCCCTGGCCGAAGAGGATCAGGCTGCGGGTGAGGATGTTGGCGCCTTCCACGGTGATGCCCACCGGGATCTGCTGGTAGGCCCTGCCCAGGAAGTTCTGCGGCCCCAGGCAGATACCCTTGCCGCCGATCACGTCCATGCCGTCGTTGACCGACTGGCGGGCCCGCTCGGTGACATGGAACTTGACGATGGCCGACACCACGGACGGCCGCTCGCCCAGGTCGATGGCGCCGGCGGTCATGACCCGGGCGGCATCGCACAGGTAGGCATTGGCGCCGATGCGGGTCAGCGCTTCCTCTACGCCTTCGAACTTGCCCACCGCGGTCTTGAACTGGTAGCGCACCCGGGCATAGGCGCCGACGGTGCGGGCGGTCATCTTGAGCATGCCGGTGTTGGAGCCCGGCAGGGAGATCGAGCGGCCTGCCGCCAGGCACTCCATCAGCATGCGCCAGCCCTGCCCGGCCATCTTCGGGCCACCGATGATGAAGTCGAGAGGCATGAACACATCGCTGCCGCGGATCGGGCCGTTCATCCACACCGCGTTGAGCGGGAAGTGGCGGCGGCCGATATCCACGCCCGGATGATCGTGGGGCACCAGCGCGCAGGTGATGCCAAGGTCTTCCACCTCGCCGAGCAGATGCTCCGGGTCGTACAGGCGGAAAGCCAGGCCGAACACCGTGCACACCGGCGCCAGGGTGATGTAGCGCTTGTCGAAGCTGACCCGCATGCCCAGCACCTCACGGCCCTGGTACAGCCCCTTGCAGATCACCCCGGAATCGGGGATCGAGGCGGCATCGGAGCCGGCCCACGGGCTGGTCAGCGCAAAGGCGGGGATCTCCTGGCCGCGGGCCAGGCGAGGCAGGTAGTGCTTCTTCTGCTCGGAGGTGCCGTAGTGCAGCAGCAACTCGGCGGGGCCGAGGGAGTTGGGCACCATCACCGTGACGGCGGGTGCCGACGAGCGGGTGGACAGCTTGGTCACCACCTGGGAATGGGCATAGGCCGAAAAGCCCTTGCCGCCGTATTCCCTGGGAATGATCATGCCCAGGAAGCCCTTTTCCTTGATGTAGTTCCAGACCTCGGCGGGCATGTCGCCCTCCTCGGTGCATTCCCAGTCGCGGGTCAGGCGGCACAGCTCGCTGGTTTCCACGTCGAGGAAGCGCTGCTCCTCGGGGGTGAGGTGCGGTGCCGGGTAGGCCTGCAGCTTGGTCCAGTCGGGCTTGCCGGCGAAGAGCTCACCCTCCCACCACACCGTGCCGGCCTCGAGGGCATCCTTCTCGGTCTGCGACATGGAGGGCAGCGCCTTGCGGAAGGCCTTGAAGATGCCCGCCGTGACCAGGCTGCGGCGCAGCCCTGGCAGCAGGAACACCGCCCCTGCCGCGGCCACGACGGCAAGCACGCCCCCAGTCACTGTCACCGGCCAGCCGGCCAGCCCGCCGAGGGCCGCCAGCCACAGCAACATTGCTCCATACCAGGCAAAAAAAGGCGCTCGCCCGTAGGCGAGCGCGACCACCAGGGGAGGGAGGGAAACCAGGAACCAGTACGACATGAGCTATCTCCTTTTACTCGGCGCCGTCTTTGCAGCGCACTTTTATAAATGAGGGGTGTTGCGTCAGGACTCGCGCAGCGACGCTTCCGCCAGGGGCGCGCGCAGGCCGCCGAGCAGGAAGCTCATCAGGCGCGGCGCCAGCTGGGAGGGGTCCTCGTCATCGAACTTGCCAGTCACCAGCTGCAGGGCATCGGTGCCGGCAATCGCGTAGGACATGGCGCCCATCATGAAATGGAAGCGCCACAGGATTTCCTTGCGATCCACCTCCGGCACCGCGCGATACAGGGCGGCCAGGAAGCGGTCCACACATTCGGCGTATTCCTCGGCGAGGAACTGGCGGACAAACTCGCTGGGTTCGGTGTAGGTGCGGCCGAGCAGGCGCATGAAGGTGTGCCCGCCCCCCTCCACGTCGGCCGCCATGCGCAGGGCCGTGCCGAAGAAGGCATCGACGATCCGGCTGGGCTTGACCGGCGCCCCGGCGGCCTCGACCTCCAGTGCCTCGAGCGCCGCAATCCGTGCCTGGTTGAGGCTGGTCAGGCGACGCCGGAAGACCTCCTGGATCAGCAGCTCCTTGGTGCCGAAGTGGTAGTTCACCGCCGCCAGGTTCACCTCGGCCCGGCTGGTGATCATGCGCATGGAGGTGCCGTCGAAGCCGTTCTCCATGAACAGCACCTCGGCTGCATCCAGGATGCGGCTGCGGGTGTCCATCGTCCTGCTGCCAGCCTCTGCCATATCCAGACTCCCTGTTGTCTCTCGCTGCCCCTGGGCCGGGGCCTTCCACCGCCGATGCGACGGAGCACCTACCGCCATCGCAATTCATTAAAACGTTTGTTTTAATCATACATTGGATTTATTCCCTGTCAACGCCCCGGGCGACACCACCCGGCACAGTCACCACGGATGACAGGTCAAGGCAGGGGCGGCAGGCAAGGGGGGTGCCTCACACAGGCTTCTGCACCATCAGGAAATACACGACGACCATCGCCGAAAATGCCGGGTAGCCGAGCGCTTCCCAACGACGGGCATACTTCCAGTACAAATCGGGCAGCGCCGTCTTTTGCTCGTGGGCGGCGACCGCCATCCTGCCCATCCTGATCTGGTACCAGACGACAGGCAGCCAGCAGACGCCTGCCAGGGCGTACAAGCAGAGAGAGGCGATGATCCAGAAGGAGTCGAGGGGAAAGCCGGCGAGATGGATCATCCAGGCACCGGACACAGGTTGGACGATGACCGCAGGCGTGGTGAACCACCAGTCGGCCTTCACCACCAGGCGCGAAACAACGGCGATGGCCTCCACCGAACGGGACCGATTGACAAAGAACAGATAGAAGGCGGTCCCGAAGCCCGTACCGACCATCAGGACCGAAGAGAGGATGTGGATTGCCTTGAGGGTCAGGTAGTCCATGATTCCGGCTCGGCGCAGAGGATGAAGAGAATGGCCAGAATGGGCAGGTTCTTGACCATGGGGCCAAAGGGGTGGCTGAGGAACTCCGGGATGGCGATCGAGATGATCGTGGAGTAGCCGAGCACGAGCGCCGCCTGAACCGCCCACAGCGCCCGGCGCGGATACGTGATGCACGCCACCCCCATCACCAGGTCGAGCACGGAGGCGCCATACAGCGCCGTTTCTGCGGGCCATCCTGAAAGGCCGACGCGCGCCAGCAAGGCCAGGCTGTCCGCTGGCGGATAGATGAAGGCGCTGACGCAAGCCGTCACGATCCATACCAGGGCCAGCGCAAACCGAAGCAAGGGGGTACGCCATGCAGACAACGCACGGAGCCGCAGCAACTCGGCACAGGCCGGCCCGATGAATTGATCGATCGGCTTCGGTGGATGGCCGAGCAGGCGGGTGACTGCGGTCTTGTCTGCGGCATTGCCAGCCTGGAGCATCCGCCAGTTGTCGGGTGTCAATGCTGCGCCGGGAATCAATGCCGAGAGCTTCGCAGCGCAGGCCATCACTGGCGCCGGAATGGTCAGATACAGCGGCCTGTCGAACCCCATGGAGCGCCGATAGCCATCCAGCATGGCTGGGTAGGAGACGGGTGATCCGCCCACCATGTCGATCTGCTGCCGGATAGGCGCCGCGAGGCACATTGCCCGCTCGACCCCTACGACCAGGTCATCAATGTGGATCGGTTGAAAGTGCGCCTGCCCCAGCTCGGGGACGGGGATCACCGGCAGGCTCGCGAGCATCCGGAACATGGAGGCCGAGACCCCATCCGCTCCATAGACCAGAGAGGGGCGCAGGATCTGCCACTCGATGGGAAGGCTCATCAGCATCCGATCGGCGGCATGCTTGCTCTTGAAGTAAGGCGTGTCTCCCAGTTCGGCGCCCAAAGCCGAGATCTGGATGACCCGCCTGACGCCCGCCTCGACGCAAGCGGCAAACAATGCAGCCGGAGCCCGATGGTGGATGTCGTCAAAGCGCGCCCTGCGCTCTTTGGCGATGATTCCGACCGCGTTCACCACCACGCCGATGCCCTCGAGGCGCCCGCGCCACTGATGACTGTCCGTGTCGGCGGAGTAGTCGATGCAGATGTCTCCAGGCAAGGATGGCCGCCGGACGCCCCGCACGACAAGATGGCCGCTGCTGGCAAGGTGACGGCAGATGGAGCGTCCGATGAAGCCCGAGGCTCCACACACAAGGACTTTCATCGGGGGCTTCGGGAACACATCTGTGATGCCGTTCAGGGCTTCCATCAAGACATCCTCAAAAGACTGTTGTTTCTGTAAAAACAGAAACAACATGGCAAAAAAATGGGGCGGCAAGGCCCCTGGCTCCACTCACATTCAAGTTTTCTTGCGGATCGCCTGACTGATCCTGGCGCTGACCCCGAGGGTCTTCATCAGCGTTTCAGGCTTGTACCTGAGCATCTCATCCGCCAGGGTGCTCATGATCTCGATGAACTTCAACGTCTCCTCGATCCGTTGCCGCGTGCCCTCCTCCTCCACTTCGATTGCCGGGTTGTCCAGGCAAGCCCGGAGGGCCACCGCAGTAGGATCGATCTCGCGCTGACGACGGCCCGCGACGATCAGCTTGAACAGTTCCCACACGTCCGTCGACGTCTCGAAATGGTCACGGCGGTCGCCCTTGATGTGGACAACCCGCACCAGGCTCCAGGACTGAAGTTCCTTGAGACTGTTGCTGACATTCGAGCGTGCCACACCGAGGGTCTCGGTGATCTCCTCCGCGTCCATCGGACGCCCCGCAAGGTACAGCAGGGCATGGATCTGGGCGACAGTCCGGTTGACGCCCCAGCGGGACCCCATCTCCCCCCAGTGGAGCACGAAGCGCTCGGCGATTGGTTTCAGTTCCATGAGCCGAACTCTACACCGCCGTTTATTTCTGTCAATACAGAAATAAACGAAAATCCATCACCCGATGGCCGTGCCCCCCCCCCTACTCCACCATC